>NZ_JBHWEB010000096.1:0-24378 GCF_042734395.1 Amycolatopsis sp. NPDC059657
AAAAAATCCCAATGCGGCATTGGTCAGGTTTCAGCACGCCAATGTGGCTTTCGTCAGCTCTGAGCTGACGAAAGCCACATTGGGATTTTTTTCAGCGGCGGGTTTTGACGGCGGTGGCGAGGGTGTCCAAAAGGGACGCTGTGGTGTCCCAGTCCATGCAGGCGTCGGTGATCGACTGGCCGTAGGTCAGCTCGTCGGCGTGGCCGAGCGAGAGGTCCTGACGGCCGCCGACCAGGAAGCTCTCCATCATCACGCCGGCGATCCCGCGCTCACCCGAGGCGAGCCGGTCCGCGATCTCCCTGATCACGGCGCCCTGGCGCACGTGGTCCTTCGAGCTGTTCCCGTGGCTCGCGTCGATGATCACGCGCTCCGGCAGCCCCGCCGCGGCGAGCCGTCCGAGCGTGTCCGAAACCGTGAGCGGGTCGTAGTTCGGCCCCTGGGCGCTGCCACGCAGGATCACGTGGCAGTCGGGGTTGCCCGCGGTCGTCAGCAACGCGGCCAGCCCATCGGTGTTGATACCCGGGAACACGTGCGACGCCCCTGCCGCGCGGGTCGCGTCGACGGCGACCTGGACGTCGCCCTCGGTCGAGTTCTTGATGCCGACCGGCATGGACAGCGCGCTGCACAGCTGGCGATGCACCTGCGAAGCCGCGGTCCGCGCGCCGATGGAACCCCAGGTCACGGTGTCGGCGATGTACTGCGGGGTGATCGGGTCGAGGAACTCGCAGCCGACCGGGAGACCGAGCGCCGACACGTCCAGCAGCAGCTGCCTCGCCATCCGCAGGCCCTTGTTGACCTCGAACGTCCCGTTCAGCGACGAGTCGTTGATCAGGCCCTTCCAGCCCAGCGTGGTGCGCGGCTTCTCGAAGTAGACCCGCATGACGATGTGCAGTTCCGTGCGCAGCTCAGCGGCCTTGAGCGCCAGCTTTCGCGCGTAGTCCAGCGCGGCTTCGGTGTCGTGGACCGAGCACGGTCCGACGATCACGAGCAGCCGGTCGTCGGTGCCGTCGAGGATGCCGATGGTGCCCGCCCGCCCGGCGAGCACGGTATCGGCCACGCCGGACGTCATCGGATGCTCGTGCCTGAGCATGGCGGGGGACAGCAGCGGGCTGATCGAGGTGGTGCGGTTGCCGTCGAGTGCGGTCAGCGTGTCGGCGGTGGGAGTCATCGCGGGGGTTCCTCTCGGGGTGACCCGGCCCGCGGAAGCCCTGCGAACCGGTGTGGATCTTCCGGCTCGGCAGGTGGTAGGTCAGCGCAGGTTCACGCCGCCGTGCCCACCCGGGGCCGGCTTCGTAAACCAGAAATAGCGCTGCACGGGGTCAAGCTAGCACAGACATGATTTCCAGGTGGTCCGCCCTGCACCGATCCAGAGATCTGGCGCTACGCTGGCGGCGAAACTGTGACTGTCATCTCCAATTAACCATCTCAGACGTAACTAAGACGGAGGACTTCTCATGCGTGTCGGTGTGCTGACCGGCGGTGGCGACTGCCCCGGTCTGAACGCGGTGATCCGCGCCGTGGTCCGCAAGGGCATCGAGGTCCACAACTGGGACATCGTCGGCTTCCGCAACGGGTGGCAGGGGCCGCTCACCGGGGAGAGCAAGCCGCTCGGCCTGAAGGACGTCGAAGACATCCTGACCCGCGGTGGCACCATCCTGCGGTCGTCGCGGACCAACCCGTACAAGGTCGACGGCGGCGTCGACAAGATCAAGGCCGTGCTCAAGGAGCAGGGCGTCGACGCACTGATCGCCATCGGCGGCGAGGACACCCTCGGCGTCGCCAAGCGGCTGACCGACGACGGTGTCGGCGTCGTCGGTGTTCCCAAGACCATCGACAACGACCTCGGCGCGACCGACTACACCTTCGGTTTCGACACCGCGGTCTCCATCGCCACCGAGGCGATCGACCGGCTGCACACCACCGCAGAGTCGCACCACCGCGCGCTGGTCGTCGAGGTCATGGGCCGCCACGCCGGCTGGATCGCGCTGCACTCGGGTCTCGCGGGCGGCGCCAGCGTCATCCTCGTGCCGGAGCGCCAGTTCTCGGTGGAGAAGGTCGTGAGCTGGGTCGAGAGCCGCTTCGAGAAGGAGTACGCGCCGATCATCGTCGTCGCCGAGGGCGCGCTGCCCGAGGGCGGCGAGGAGAAGCTTCTCACCGGTGAGAAGGACGCCTTCGGGCACGTCCGGCTCGGTGGCATCGGCACCTGGCTGGCCGACGAGATCGCGCACCGCACCGGCAAGGAGTCCCGTGCCGTGGTGCTCGGGCACGTCCAGCGCGGCGGCACGCCGACCGCGTACGACCGCGTGCTCGCCACCCGCTTCGGCCTCCACGCGGTCGACGCCGTCGCCGACGGTGACTTCGGCGTCATGGTCGCACTGCGCGGCACCGACATCGTCCGCGTGAAGCTGTCCGAAGCCACCGCCGAGCTGAAGACGGTTCCGGCCGAGCGTTACGAAGAGGCCGAGGTCTTCTTCGGTTAAATCCGTGCCAGTTCATCGAGGACGCCCACAGCGCGGTGGACGTCCTCGGTGAGGGGCCGGTCGTCCATGCTCTCGTCCAGCACGGCCGAGGCCATGTCGTAGGCGTTGCGCGCGGGAATGTCGACCAGCTCGGCTCGACGCAACCGCAGCGCGCGCACGGCCGCGACCAGTTCGCATGCCAGAACCTGCTGGTACGCATAGCAAGCCGCCGTCGCCGCACGCGCGGCTTGCGTCGAGAAACTCGCGTGATCCTCGATGCCGCGTGACACGACCGCGGTGCCGAGCGTCGCCGGGAGCGCGGCCTGCCGCAGCTCCGTCAACGCGTCGTGCGCGACGTACTCCAGGATCATCACGCCGGAGCTGCCGACCGGCCCGGAGGCCAGAAACGGCCGCAGGCCGGTGAATTCCGGCTCCAGCAGGTCGCCCAGCCGTGCCACCGACAGCTCCGCGACCTGGTGGATGGTCGCCCGCGCCTGGTCCAAAGCCGTTGACACATAAGCGGTGTGGAAGTGCGCGTGGTGATACGCGTCCTGGTGCACGGTCGAGATCATCGGGTTCTCGGTGCTGGCGTTGATCTCGATGGCGAGCACGTCACGCAGGTAGTGGATCGCGTCCAGCGCGGGCCCCTGCACCTGCGGGAAAGCGCGCAGCCCGAACGGATCCTGGATCCGGCGGCCCGGTTTCGGCGTGTGGTGCATACCGAGCAGCCGACGCAGTTCCGCCGCGCAGGCGACCTGACCGGCGTGCGGCCGCGCCTCGTGCACCGGAGTCGCGTACGCCTCGGGATTGCCGTCGAGCGCGATGTAGGTCAACGCGCCGACGGCGTGACTCGCCCTCGTCAGCGTGTCCAGCCGCATCGCGGCGAGCGTCGCCTCGGCCAGTGTCGCGGCGTTGCTGCTCATGAACGCCAGCGCGTCGCCCGCCTGCACGCTCACCGGCGGCACATGGCCTTCGAGCCACTCCCGCTCGCCGGTCAGCGCCAGCGCCAGCTCCGCGAGCGGCGCCAGATCGCCGGTGCCGATCGCGCCGAGCCGGTGCACCAGCGGCAACGCGCCGCCGCGCACGGCGTTCGCCAGCGCGGTGATCAGCTCCGGGCTGATCCCGGCACGCCCCGCGACCAGCTGGTTGAGCCGGATGAGCATCATGCCGCGCACCTGGTTCGGCGACATCGGGTCGCCGCTGCCGCCTGCGTGGCTGCGCAGGAGCCGGAGACCGTGCTCGCGTGACTCGCCGCCGGTGATCAGGTCGTCCTTGTTCGCGCCGACGCCGGTCGTCCGGCCGTAGACCTCGCGCCGGGTGCTCAGCTCGTCGGCGAGCTTCCACGCGTGCTCCGCCGCACGCATCGCGGCTATCGAGACATCGATGGCCAGCGGCCCCTCGGTGGCCGCGGCGGTCACCACATCGGCGCATCGCAACGTCCGCCCGTCAACTCGGATCAACCCGTACCTCCTCCGGTCTTTCCGCACCTTAGTGGTCACCATCGGAAATCCTCCGAGGGTCTCGACGGCCCAGCAGAACCTGGATCCGCCGAATACCCCCGAAGGACTTCCGATGGCAACCACTTGGCTAAGCGTCCAGGTGGCGCTCCAGCGCGTCCAGCCGTCCTTCCCAGAACTTGCGGTAGGGCGCCAGCCAGGCGTCGATCTCGGCGAGCGGTTCCGGTCGCAGGCGGTAACACCGGCGCTGGGCGGCGACGCGGACGGTCACCAGACCGGCTTCGCGCAGTACCCGCAGGTGCTTGGAGACCGCGGGCTGGCTCAGGTCCATCTGGTCCACCAGATCGCCGACGGAGCGTTCGCCGTCGCGGAGCAGGTCGAGGATGGTCCGGCGGCGTGGCTCCGCGAGTACGTCGAAAGTGTGCATCACCCGGCGAATGTGCCTCGCTGGGCATATTCATGTCAAGGCATGTTGCGGCCGTTCGAGTTAATCGGTCACGCGCTTTACGAATCGCTGGTCTGAACCATTGACTTATTGGTCTAGTCCATTCACTCTTTGATGCAGTCCCTCCGCACCGGTTTCGTCACCCTTGGTGACACTGAAAGGGAGAAGGCATGCCCCGTTCGAGCAAGCGCAGGCTGATCGCCCTCTTGAGCGCGGCCGCGGCCGCCGTGATGTCGATCTCGCTGGCCACCCCCGCCACCGCGACCGTCCAGGCGCCGGCAGGCGCCGAGCAGGCCGAGGCCTCCGTCGGCAAGGTCGTCGGCTACTTCGTGGAATGGGGCGTCTACGCCCGGAACTACCACGTCAAGAACATCAAGACCAGTGGCTCGGCGAGCAAGCTGACGCACATCAACTACGCGTTCGGCAACGTCACGAACGGCGGCTGCTCGATCGGTGACGCCTACGCCGACTACGACAAGTTCTACGACGCCGCGTCCAGCGTCGACGGTGTCGCCGACACCTGGGACGCCGGCGCGCTGCGCGGCAACTTCAACCAGCTGAAGAAGCTCAAGAAGCAGTACCCGAACATCAAGATCCTGTGGTCGTTCGGCGGCTGGACCTGGTCGGGCGGCTTCACGCAGGCCGCGAAGAACCCGGCCGCGTTCGCGCAGTCCTGCTACAACCTGGTCAACGACCCGCGCTGGGCCGGTGTCTTCGACGGCATCGACATCGACTGGGAGTACCCGAACGCCTGCGGCCTCAGCTGTGACACCAGCGGCGCGGCGGCGTTCAAGAACCTGATGGGCGCGGTCAAGGCCAAGTTCGGCTCGAAACTGGTCACCGCGGCGATCACCGCGGACGGCACCTCCGGCGGCAAGATCGACGCCGCCGACTACGCGGGCGCCGCGTCCTCGGTCAACTGGTACAACGTCATGACCTACGACTACTTCGGCGCGTGGGCCGCGCAGGGCCCGACCGCCCCGCACTCGCCGCTCACCAGCTACAGCGGCATCCCGACTGCGGGCTTCTACTCCGACGCCGCCATCCAGAAGCTCAAGAGCAAGGGTGTGCCGTCGAGCAAACTGTTGCTGGGCATCGGGTTCTACGGCCGAGGCTGGACCGGCGTCTCGCAGAGCGCGCCCGGTGGCACGGCGACCGGCGCCGCGCCGGGCACCTACGAAGCCGGCATCGAGGACTACAAGGTCCTCAAGGGCAAGTGTCCGGCCAACGGCACCGTCGCGGGCACCGCGTACGCCAAGTGCGGCAGCCAGTGGTGGAGCTACGACACCCCGGCGACCATCGGCGGCAAGGTGAACTACGCCAAGCAGCAGGGCCTCGGCGGTGCGATGTTCTGGGAACTCTCCGGTGACACCACCGGTGGCGAGCTGATCTCCGCGCTCGCCAGGTGATAGCAGGTGACCGCCCGGCGTGCCAGGCAGCAATGGGGCTGCGTGGCACGCCGGGTTTCACCTATTTCAGCATTCAATACGGACGACGCCGCTCCGGACGCTCCAAGCGTTGCCGACCGGGTTGGTCACGCTGAGCCAGCCTCGGTAGTTCATGTGGCCCATGCCTCCACAGTTGTAGGTGACCGTGCCGCCGCCGTTGCCGTTCCATGACGGCGCGTTTCCTTCGTTGATCCAGCCACGCCAGGATTCGCGTTCCAGCCGGAGTGTGAACGACCAGGTCGCGTCGCAGCCGCTGCTGCCCGCGAAGGTCTTGATGGTGGCACCTTCCTTGAAGGGAACAGCGGGCTGCCCGAAGTTGCAGCCCGCGATCGAAATGTCGTCCGTGGGCGCGGCTGTGGCCGATCCGGTCATCGCCGCGGTTCCGCCGATGACGGCGAGGCCCGCCAGTGTCATCTTGGCCGCTTTCCCCAGATTCTTGGGCACTTTCTCTCCTCTGTGGGTTATGGCGGGACGGCATTTCCCGCCATTATGCGAAAGTGGATCAGCGAGAACTGTCAACCCGCTGTCATTTAAATCCTGCTTTAAATGGCCTGCTGAATTGTTTTCACAAATGCGCGGGGTCCGCGCCGGGATTGTCGGTGGCCGGGACTATCGTCTCGCCCATGAAGTTCGCCGGCTTCGGTGAGCACGCCGTGGAGTTCTACGACGGCCTGCTCGCCGACAACTCCAAGATCTACTGGGACGACAACCTCGCCATTTACAAGGAGGACGTCAAGGCGCCGATGGAGGCCCTGCTCAAGGAGCTGGAGCCCGAGTTCGGCGCCGGTTTCGGCACGGGCAAGATCTTCCGGCCGTACCGGGACGTGCGGTTTTCCGGTGACAAGACGCCGTACAAGACGCACTGCGGCGCCGTGATCGAGCAGGGCCGCGGCGGCGGGGCGTACTACGTCGAGGTCGGCCCCGAGGGGCTGCGGGTCGGCGGCGGCTGCTTCCATCTGGAGTCCGACCAGATCGCCAGGTACCGGCAGGCGGTCGACACCGACATCCACGGCCGGGCGCTGGAGAAGGTGCTCGCGAGCCTGCGCCGCGCCGGGTGGGAGATCAGGGGAGACCAGCTCAAGACGAAGCCGCGCGGGTTCGC
Organism: Amycolatopsis sp. NPDC059657; assembly: GCF_042734395.1. Lineage (NCBI taxonomy): Bacteria > Bacillati > Actinomycetota > Actinomycetes > Pseudonocardiales > Pseudonocardiaceae > Amycolatopsis > Amycolatopsis sp. NPDC059657. The sequence goes on from NZ_JBHWEB010000096.1 coordinate 6,912, forward strand.
CGACGACCATCCGCGGCTCGACCTGCTGAAGTACCGCTCGGTGTACGCGGTCCGCGTCTGGGAGCCGGACGACGCCCTGCATGAGCGCACCTCGCTGGACCGGGTGAAGAAGGCCTGGCGGCAGGTCCGCGCGTTCAACGAGTGGGCCCGCGACCACGTCGGCCCGAGCGAGAAACCCCGTCGCTAATGCGTCCAGAGGTGGGTGACGTCGCCACGCGTCGTCGCGAGGAAGTGGCCGGCGACCGCGATGCTGCCGGCCTCTTCGGGCAAGGGGATCTCCTGGCCCGCGAGTGACCACAGCCTCGGCCGACCGCCCGTCTTGCCCGCCACCAGATCGCCGGCGAGGCCGGTCACCTCGAGCAAGTGATCGGCGGGCACTTCGGCGGCTGCCACGGCCGGCTCGCCCCATGTCGTAGTCCGCTTCCAGGTCACCAGCCGCTGCGAGCCGCCGGGGCGGCTGGTGATGCCGACGGCGACACAGGCATCCGGGTCGCAGCGCACGCGTGCGACCGAGGTGTTGCCCTGCTTGTCAGGGTCGGCGAGTGGCTCGCGCCGCCACGTCTTGCCGTCCGACGAACTCCAGGCCAGCGGGGTGGCCTTGGCGCGGCCCGGCTCGTTGACGCTCACATCGCCCACGGCCACGAACTCGCGCCCGTTGTGGGCCGCGCCCAAGATCCGCGTCTGCGCGCCCCGCTCGCTGAGCAGCGCGGGGTCCTCTTGCTGTGACCAGGTCACGCCGTCAGGGGAAAGCCAGACGGCGGCGCCCGGCCCTCCTCGCGCGTGATCCCATTGCCCGGTCAGCAGATAGGCGTCCGGCCCGGCGGCCGAGCCGGACGTGGTGATCCCGCGTGGCCCGCCGAGCAGCTCCACACCCTGCGGGTATTCGGTGAGCCCCTGCGCCGAGCCCGCCCAGATCGTCGGCCGCGGGTTGCCGTGCGCGCCGCCGAACGCCTCACCGAGCGCGAAGATCCGGCCGCCCGAGATCGACGGCAGCGTCAGCTCGGCCTGACCGCCGTATCCGCTGCGTGCGTGGACGGGCACCGCGCGCCACGGCCGTCCGGCCCATGCCGCCGGTGCTCGCCCAGCGGAGCCGAACGCGTACAGCCCGTCGCCGTCCGTGAGCAGCGCGCGGACCTTCGCGCCAGGCGCCGGATCTTCGATTCGCTGCCAATACGGCGGTGGCGGCGGTGGCCCGGAACAGGCCGCTACGCAGGCGATAGTCAGGATCAGCGCGACCGCTCGCGACACCACCGTCATGGTTACGAAGGTTACCGTGAACAAGTCATCGCCAAGACACGGAGAGGAACTTTCGGGATCGGTACAGACGTGCAGGCCACAAAGGACTAGGCTGTCCGAACGTGAGCCGACGCGCGAAGATCGTTTGTACATTGGGTCCTGCTACCGCCACGGCGGAGAAAATGCGGGCGCTCGTAGACGCCGGTATGGACGTCGCGAGAATGAACTTCAGCCACGGGAGCCACAGCGACCACAAGGCCGTCTACGACCTGGTCCGCAGTGCCGCCGCCGAGTCAGGCCGCGCGGTCGGCATCCTGGCCGACCTGCAGGGGCCGAAGATCCGCCTCGGCACGTTCGCGGCAGGCCCCGTCGAGTGGCGCACCGGCGACGTCGTGCGCATCACCGTCGAGGACGTCGAGGGCACCCACGACCGGGTTTCCACCACCTACAAGGGCCTCGCGCACGACGCGAAGCCGGGCGACCGCCTGCTCGTCGACGACGGCAAGGTCGGGCTCGTGGTGCAGGGTGTCGAGGGCTCCGACGTGATCTGCGAGGTCACCGAGGGTGGCCCGGTCAGCAACAACAAGGGCGTTTCCCTGCCTGGCATGGACGTTTCGGTGCCCGCGCTGTCCGAAAAGGACATCGAGGACCTCGAATTCGCGCTGGAACTGGGCGTCGACTTCATCGCGCTCTCGTTCGTGCGCTCGCCCGCCGACATCGATCTGGTGCACCAGATCATGGACAAGGTCGGCAAGGGCAGGCTGCCGGTCGTCGCGAAGATCGAGAAGCCGGAGGCCGTCTACAACCTCGAGGCCATCGTCCTCGCCTTCGACGCGGTGATGATCGCCCGTGGCGACCTCGGCGTCGAGCTGCCGCTGGAGCAGGTCCCGCTGGTGCAGAAGCGCACCATCCAGATCGCCCGCGAGAACGCGAAGCCGGTCATCGTCGCGACGCAGATGCTCGAGTCGATGATCAACAGCTCCCGCCCGACCCGCGCGGAGGCCTCGGACGTCGCCAACGCGGTGCTCGACGGCGCCGACGCGCTGATGCTCTCCGGTGAGACCAGCGTCGGCCGCTACGCGATCGACACGGTCAAGACCATGGCCAGGATCATCGAGACGATCGAGACCGACTCGCCGATCGTGCCGCCGCTCTCGCACGTCCCGCGTACCAAGCGTGGCGTCATCTCCTACGCCGCCCGTGACATCGGCGAGCGCCTCAACGCGAAGGCGCTGGTCGCGTTCACGCAGTCCGGCGACACCGTGCGCCGCCTCGCGCGGCTGCACACGCGGCTGCCGCTGCTGGCGTTCACGCCGGAGGAGAGCGTCCGCGCGCAGCTGGCGATGACCTGGGGCACCGTCACCCGGATCGTGCCGAGGGTGGAGACGACCGACGAGATGATCCAGCAGGTCGACCACTCGATGCTCGAGATGGGCCGGTACCAGCGCGGCGATCTGGTGGTCATCGTGGCCGGTTCGCCTCCTGGCACCGTCGGCTCGACGAACCTGATCCACGTTCACCGACTTGGTGAAGACGACCACGCTTAAGAGACTAAGCGGCCGCTTAGGCCATAAGGTTCCAGCATGACCGAATTGGCCAAGGAAGCCGCTTCCCGTCTCGACACGGCGACCGGCGCGGGGCAGCCCGTGCTGGACAGGCTGGTGGCGCTCCTCGATCTCGAGAAGATCGAGGAGAACATCTTCCGCGGTGTCTCGCCCCGGCATTCGCCGGTGCGGGTGTTCGGCGGCCAGGTGGCGGGCCAGGCGCTGGTCGCCGCGGGCCGCACCGTGCCGGAGGACCGCAGGGTCCACTCGCTGCACGCGTACTTCATCCGCGGCGGCGACCCCAGCGTCCCGATCGTCTACGAGGTCGACCGCATCCGCGACGGCCGCTCGTTCACGACCCGGCGCGTGGTCGCCATCCAGCACGGCAAGGCGATCTTCTCGCTGTCGGCCTCGTTCCAAAAGGACGAGCCCGGCATCGAGCACGCCGAGTCCATGCCGGACGGTGTCCCGTCGCCGGAGTCACTGCCGTCGCTGGTCGACTGGGCGAAGGAATCGGGCATCACGCACCACGAGCGTCCGCGCCCGATCGACATCCGCTACGTCAGCCCGCCCCCGTGGGTCACCCGCGAGACGGGCGAGCGCCCCGCCCACACCAGGGTCTGGATGCGCGCCGACGGCACCTTGCCCGTCGACCAGCTCCTGCACGTCTGCGTACTCACGTACGCCTCGGACATGACACTGCTCGACTCGATCTTGGCCCGCCACGGCGTCTACTGGGAGCTCGACAAGGTCTTGGGCGCATCCCTGGACCACGCGCTCTGGTTCCACCGCCCCTTCCGCGCGGACGAATGGTTCCTCTACGACAGCCAATCCCCGACGGCCTCGGGCGCCCGAGGCCTGGCGACCGGCCGCTTCTTCGCGGCCGACGGAACCCTCATCGCCACAGTCGTCCAAGAAGGCCTTCTCCGCGTCCTGGGCTCGTGAGTGTTTTGGCCGGTTAGAACCGGCCGAAACACTCACGAGTCCTTTGAGCGCGCATAAAAAAGAGGGCCCGGGATCGATCGGGGGAAGCAATCCCGGACCCTCTGCCGGAAGGTCACGGTTCAGCCCTGGTACTGCGGGCTCCGCTTCCTTCGCTTGTGGTGGCTCGCGGCCACGGTCGGCACGGCGTCGGTGTCGAGTCGCAGCCGTACTGCCAAGTATGCCCGGCATGGGGTCTGCTTGCGGCGCCGGAACGGGGACCACGGCTGGCGCCTGCGGCAGGTCGGGCAGCGGCCCGCGGCGTCGGGTTCGTGCTCGGCGAGCACTTCACGCAGGGCGGCGACGAGGCGGGGGATCTCGTTCGAGGCCAGCACGAGGAGACGGTCCTGATCGGACTTGTCCACCGATCGGGTGAGTTCGGTCAGTCTGTGATGGACGGCGGCTTGCATCGGGCCCAGGATGGAATCCCGTTCCGGCATTGAGTACCCCCTCGCGACTCTCGCCGCCGATCTTCACCAATTCCGCACAGGATCCACAGCGTACAGCGGCATTCTGCAAATTGCAGTCCACCGATCGGGGATCGGCTCCATTTCTTTAAGTGTTAGAACATCACCGTGTGCGGGAGCGACTGGTTAGATATGACATGAGATAGGTTGCGAACCCGAGCCACACCCGGAGGTGCAATGACGCGGGGTCAGGGGCCCACTGTGCGCCGCCGCAGACTCGCCAGCGAGCTGCGGAGATTGCGCGAGGCGGCAGAGCTCACCATCGACGAGGTGGGCGACAAGCTGGAGTGTTCGGCCTCCAAGGTGAGCCGGATCGAAACCGGGCACGTGGGCGTCACGCCGCGCGACGCCAGAGACATGCTGGAGCTCTACGGCATCTCCGGTGACGAGCAGGAAGCGCTGGTCCAGCTCTCGCGCGAGGCGCGCAAGCGTGGCTGGTGGCACGCCTACAACGAGGTCTTCACCGGCACGTTCGTCGGTCTGGAGGCGGACGCGAGCTCGCTGCGCGCGTTCCAGGCGCTCTTGGTGCCCGGTCTGCTGCAGACGGAGCGGTATGCCCGCGCCGTGATCAGGGCGATGCGGCCGGACGCCGACGAGGTGGAGATCAAACGCCGTGTCGCCGCGCGGATGGCCAGGCAGGAGCTGCTCACCGACCCGGCGCCGCCGGAGTACTGGGCGGTCATCGACGAGGCCGTGCTGCACCGCACGGTCGGCGGGCCCGAGGTGATGGCCGAGCAGCTGTACCGGATGGTCTCGGTGGCCAAGATGCCGCATGTGACCATCCAGGTGGTGCCGTTCGGCGCGGGCGCGCATCCCGGGATGGAAGGGCCGTTCCTGATACTCGGTTTCCCCGAGCAGGCCGACCCCGATGTGGTCTATGTGGACAGTACGTCGACCGGCTTGTATCTCGAAATGCCGCCCGATGTGCGACGCTATTCGCTGATGTTCGATCACCTCCGTGCCGCCGCGCTCAAGCCCGACGACTCGCTCCATCAGATTTCGGAGGCAGCGGGGCGGTACGCCGAGCAGGCCGCCGCGCAGACCTGACCCACCGTGACGCCGTCCGAAGCGCATCGTTGTACCTCAGGTGCGCTGCACATGAAGTTGCACATGAAGAATACGAAGCAGACAGGAGTAGGGGAGTATGCGCGAAAACGAGCTGGCCGGGGCCCAGTGGCGCAAGAGCAGCCACAGCGGCGGTGGGAACGACTGTGTCGAGGTCGCCTTCGTGCCGGGCGGGACCGCCGTGCGTGACTCGAAGGACCCTGAAGGCGGAGCCTTCGTGCTGTCCGCCGGTGGGTGGCAGAGCCTGCTGGACTCACTGAGCTAAGTACCGAACCCTCGACCCCTTACCCCCTTCGAGCTGGGAATCAGCCGGGGTAAGGGGTCGATTCGCGTCCAGACCTAGGTGATCACCCGATGCCTGAGGCACCCCCTCAGGACGACTCTGAGGTTCACAAGAGAGAGAACGAACCGAGGAGAACAAGATGTCGGACTTCATGATGGACGCGGTGCAGGCCGAAGTGGCGTACCGGACCGAGCAGCTGCGGCTCGCGGGCCGCAGTGTGTGGGTGGACCGCGCCGACCGGCTCGGCCGCCGGATGCGCGCACGCTGGGCCACGGAGGTCAAGGTGCCTGAGCAGGAGCGCCGCGCTTCCGAACGGGCGACCGCCGACCAGGCAAGGTAGGCCCGGTCATGGTCGTCACAGTTAAAAGCGTGCCGGTTTTGTCGTAGGGGTAGGCCAGAATGCACCTTGTGCCCCGTCTAGGTTCTGGTATCCCGCTCGTCGCCCGCACTCAGGAGATGCGTCAGTTACGGGCCGCCCTCGCCCGCGCCGAGCGTGGCGAGGCCGGCGCCGTGCTGCTCTCCGGGGACGCGGGCGTCGGCAAGACGCGCCTGCTCACCGCGCTCGGTGAGTACGCGCTCTCGCGGGACGCGCTGGTGCTGACCGGGCGCTGTATCGACGTCCGTGAGGGCGGCCTCCCGTATCTGCCGTTCGCCGAGGCGCTCGCCCCGCTGGCCGGCTCGACGGTCGCCACGATCGCCGAAGCGGTCAAGGAGCGGCCCGCGCTCGGCAGGCTGCTGCCGCAGGTGCACCAGCCGCACGCCGCGCCGGTCGCCGGCGGCGAGCACGTGACGATGAGCTCCAACGAGCGTGAGACCATGCAGCGCCCGAGGCCGGAGCAGGACCTCGGTGAGCTGCAGCTGTTCGACGCCGTGCTCGGCGTCTTGACCGAGATCGCCCGCGCGCGGCCGGTCGTGATCCTGCTCGAAGACCTCCACTGGGCGGATGGCTCCACCCGGAACCTGCTCTCGTTCCTGCTGTCCCGGCTGCGTTCGCAGCGGCTGCTGGTCGTCGGCAGCTACCGCGAGGAGGACGTCTACCGCCGTCACCCGCTGCGCGGCCTGCTGTCGGAGATGGTCCGGCTCGCGAGCGTCGAGCGCGTCGACCTGCGCCCGTTCGGCGAGGCCGACGCGCGAGCCTTCGTCGAGGCGCTCGCCGAGGAGCCGCTCAGCGCCGAGGCCGTGGCAGGCATCGTCGCGCGGTCCGAGGGAAACCCGTTCTTCGTCGAGGAGCTGCTGGCGTCGACCAGCGAGGCGCCCGACTGCAGTGACCTGCCCGCCGGACTCGCCGAAGTGCTGCTCGCCAGGCTGGAGCGGCTGTCGCCGGACACGCGGCGCGTGCTGCGCGTCATCTCGGTCGCGAACGACTCGGTCGCGCACGCGGCGCTCACCGAGGTCTCCGGCCTGGGCGAATCCGAGCTCGACGAGGCGCTGCGCGAGGCCGTGCAGCATCACGTGCTCATCATCGAGCGCGGCTTCTACATCTTCCGGCACGCGCTGCTGCAGGAAGCGGTCTACGCCGACCTGCTGCCAGGCGAGCGCACCAGGATGCACGCCGCCTACGCCGCCCGCATCCGCAACCGGCCGCAGGGCCGCGGCCAGGACGCGCGGCTCGCGCACCACAGCTTGGAAAGCAACGACTTCGCCACCGCGCTGCCCGCGTTGCTGCGTGCGATGGACGAGGCGGAGAAGCTGGGCGCGCCCGGTGCCGCGCTGCGGCATGTCGAGCAGGCACTGTCCATTTGGGACGCGGTGGCCGAGCATCCGGAGGGTGTCGACGAGCTGCGCCTGCTGCACGAGGCCTCCTATTTCGCGGGCACCTCGGGGGAGCCGGAGCGGGCGGCGGCGTACGCGCGGTCCGCGACGCAGGCGCTGACGCCGGACGTGCCTGCCGAGCGCGCGGCCAAGGTCTGGCGCAGGCTCGCCGAGGCGTTGCTCGTGCTCGAGGGCACCATGGACGAGGTCGTCGAGGCGATCAACCGGGCATGGGACCTGGTCTCCGAAACCGGGCCGAGCAGCACCCGCGCCTGGGTGCTCGCCACCAGGGCCGGGGTGCTGCGCGTGATCGACCGGCCGGAAGAAGCCTTGCGTGACGCGGAAACCGCGGTCTCCGACGCGCGTGTGGCAGGCGCCACCGGCGCCGAAGCCGCGGCGCTGGTCACCCTTGGCACGCTCGCGGATTCCGCGGGCGACTTCGAAGAGGCCAGGGAACGGCTTCGCCAGGCGGAGCGCAAGGCGCGTGAAGCGGGCGCGCTGAACGTCGAGCTTCGCGCGCTGTACTTCCTCGCGTTGAGCTATGACGACCAGGCCGAGATCGTGCCCGCGCTGGAGTTCTGCAAACTCGGCCGTCAGCGTGCCGAGGCGAACGGGCTCAGCTGGAGCAGCTTCGGCCTGGAAATCCGCGCGCGCCAGCTGTTCCTGCGCTATGTCAGCGGCGACTGGCCCAAGGAGGACGCCGCCGGGCGTGCCGCTCCCGGTGTCTCCACTTTGGTGGCGGCCAGGATGTTGTCGATCTGGGCGCTCATCGTCGTCGCGCGCGGCCGGTTCGCCGCCGCGGAGAAGCTCGTGGCCGACATCCGTCCACAGTGGAACGCCGATATCCAGATCGGGCTCGCGGGCGGGGCCGCGGGCATCGAACTCGCGAGCTGGCAGGGCGAGCATCGCGTGGCCCTTGAGCGCAGCCAGGAATCGTTGGCCTGGCTGGACAGCATGCAGCCGTACCTGCTGGGCGGCATCCGCATCGGCACGCTCGGTCTTTCAGCCGCGGTCGCGTTGGCGGGTGCGGCCCGTATGCGTGGTGACGTGCAGGGAGCGGCCGCGGCCATCGCCGCGGGCGAGTCCTTGCTCGAGCACATCAGGGCCTGCGCCGAATTCGGCCAGCCGCGTTCCGTGGAACTCGGCCCGGAAGGACTGGCCTGGCTGGCCCGCGCGGAAGCCACCGTCAGCGGACTCGCGGGCCCCGCCGACCCGAAACTGTGGGAGGCGGCGGTCGAGGCGTTCGGCTACGGCGCCGTCTACGAACAGGCGATGTCCCGGTGGCACTACGCCGAAGCCCTGCTCGCCACCGGCGATCCGGGCGACGCCGAGCGCGCGGCGGCGGAGATCGTCCCCGCCTTCGAAACCGCCGATCGCCTCGGTGCCTGCCCGTTGCGTGACGCGCTGCGCGATCTCGCCCACCGGGCCCGCGTCGACCTCCCCGGCGAAACCACACCGCAGCGCCGCGACGAGATCAATCCGTTGACCGACCGCGAGCGCGACGTCCTCGAGCGCGTCGCGCTGGGCCGCACCAATCGCCAGGTCGGCGAGGAGCTCTACATCAGCGAGAAGACGGTCAGCGTCCACCTGTCCCGTGTCATGGCCAAACTGGGCGCCTCCCGCCGCGCCGAAGCCGTGGCGATCGCCTACGACCGCGGCCTGCTCGCCGCCCCGACCAGCTCCTAGGGCGTGTTTCACAAGCCTTAACGGCCGGGGAGGCGGCGCAGCGCCTTCATGCTCGCGGTCATGCCCTTGACCCAGAGCTTGGGCGGCATGCCCTTGCCAGGGCGCAGGCGAAGGCCGCGCTGGACGGCGATCGACTGGGACTCGGTGTACTTGAGCAGGCCGTCGGCGCCGTTGCGGCGGCCGACGCCGGATTCCTTCATCCCGCCCATGGGCAGGTCGACGCTGCCGAAGGTGGCCGCGAAGCCCTCGTTGACGTTGACCGTTCCCGCCTTCAGGCGCGCCGCGACCTCCCAGCCCGCGCGGCCGTTGCGGGACCAGACGCTCGCGTTCAAGCCGTAGCGGGTGTCGTTCGCGCGCTCGATGGCGTCGGTGACGTCGGTGTAGCCGTAGATCGACACGACCGGGCCGAATGTCTCCTCCGCGAAGAGCTTCGCGTCCGGGGTGACGTCGGCGAGCACGGTCGGCTCGTAGAACAGCGGGCCGAGGTCGGGCCTGGCGCGGCCGCCGGTCAGCACCGTCGCGCCCGCCGCGCGGGCGTCTTCGACGTGCGCCGTCACCGTTTCGAGCTGGCTCGCGGAAGTCAGAGAGCCCATCTCGGCGCTGAAGTCGAGCGAGGAGCCGAGCTTCACGGCGGCCGTCTTCGCGACGAAGGCGCGCGTGAACTCCTCGCGGACGCTCTCGTGCACGTAGATCCGCTCGACCGAGACACAAAGCTGCCCCGCCGACGAGAAACAGGCCGTGACCGCGCCCGCCGCGGCCTTCGTGATATCGGCGTCGGGCAGCACGATCATCGGGTTCTTGCCGCCGAGCTCCAGCGAATATCCGGTCAGGCGTTGCGCGACCTGGCCGGCGAGCTGCTTGCCGGTCGGGGTCGAGCCGGTGAAGCAGAGGTAGTCGGACTCTTCGAGCAGCGCGGGGCCGATCTCGGAGCCGCGGCCGAGGATGATCTGCCAGACGCCTGACGGCAAGCCGGCTTCCTCGGCGAGTTCGTGCAGCCACAGCGCGGACAGCGCGGTCTGGTTGTCGGGCTTCTGCACGACCGCGTTGCCGGCGGCCAGCGCGGGCAGCACGTCCATCGCGGTCAGCGCGAGCGGGTAGTTCCACGGCGAGATGATCGCGATGACGCCCTTGGCGTGGCGGATCTCGGCGGTCTTGGTCAGCACCGGGATGACGCCCGTGCGCTTCTTCGGGGCGAGCAGCTTCGCGCTGTGCTTGCCGTAGTAGGCGGCGACCAGCGCGGTGCCGCTGACCTCGTCGAACGCGTCCATCCGGGCCTTGCCCGCTTCGACCTGGACAAGGTCGAGCACCTCGTCCTGCCGCTCGAGTACCAGGTCGTGCAGCCGGATCAGCACCTCTTGGCGCTCGGAAGCCGGACGCGCCGCCCAGGCACGCTGCGCGGCGCGGGCCTGGTCGAACGCCGCGCGCGCGTCGGTGTCGGTGGCCTGGGGGAGTGTGGTGATCGGAAGGCCGGTGAACGGCGCGAGCATGCGGACCGGGGCGCTGTCCTTGCCGCCGCTGGCGCGGGCGGCGAGCTGACCTGCCCGCGAGGCGGACGGAGCGTCGGGGATGCCGCCGATGGTCTCGGGGTCGACCGCGTCGTGTCCCGTGCTCGCCGGCGTCGTGCTCGTCATGACGGACTCCTTCAGCGTTACCCGATGTTACCGACCAGTAGTAAAGCATACCGGCGGTACGGCAATCGGCCAAGCGTGAAGTGAAAAAGATTCATGTTTGCTCGTGATCGTTTTATGACGCAAATTCTTCGCTCAAGTAAACGTCATTGTCACGCTCGCGGGCCGTCTTGATGAGTGGCACGCGGGCCGACCCGAGTGAGGGCCGGGTCGGCTCGTACGCCTCTCATCCCGTCGCGACGCCCACCGCGATGCGCTTCCATTCCTCCAGTAGTTGCCGCCGCCGTTTCGGGTCACCGCCGAGTTCCGCGTCGAGCGCCAGTCCGCGGGTGAGATTGACGGTCAGCCAGAACAGGGTTTCCACTCTTTCGCGTGGCAGTCCGGCCGCGATCGAGGTGATGTGGTCGCGTGTGGACCGGCCGAGCGCGCGGTCGACAGGCCGGATCGCCGCCTTGAGCTCCGGATCTGTGCGCGCGGCCACCCAGAGTTCGGTCGCCGCGGTGGCGAGCGTGCCCGAATAGCCTTCCCACAACAGATCGATCGCCGTCGGGATGCCGTCGACGCCCTGCGGCACCGTCTGCAGTGACTCGGCGAGCTGGTGACGCAGCTTGACCGTCAGATGTTCGACGGCGGCGGCCATCAGTTCCGCCTTGGCTGAGAAGTGATGCTGCACCGCTCCTTTGGAGACGCCGGCGCGAGCGCAGATCTCTTGGACCGAGGTGCGGGCGTAGCCGAGTTCGACGAGGCAGTCGATCGTCGCGTCGAGCAGTGCGGTCTTGGTCTGCTCGCGGCGCTCCGCCTGTGTCCGGTGCGCCTTCGGGCGCGTTGTCGCCTCGGTCACAGTAGGCTCCCTTTACGTGCAGACCGGAACGGATGTACATTCCCACTAGAACTTACATTCTGGACGTAATGTTTTCCAGTGCGGGAGGACGCGACGTGGCGTTGCAGATCCACAGGAGCTCGTGGAGCACCACCGAGCTCGAAGACCTGAGGGAACTCGCCAAGACCTTCTTCGCCAAGGAGCTGGTCCCGCATCAAGAGCGCTGGGCGCAGGCCAAGATGGTCGACCGCGAGCTGTGGAACAAGGCGGGCGAGGTGGGCCTGCTCGCGCTGTCCATCCCGGAGGAGTACGGCGGAGGCGGCGGCACGTTCGCCCACGAGACCGTGTTGTACGAGGAGCAGGCGCGCTCCGGCGACTCGGCGTGGGGCGTGTCCGTCCACAATGGAATCGTCGCGCACTACCTCCTGCAGTACGCGTCCGAGGCGAAGAAGCGCGAGTGGCTGCCGAAGTTCGCCAGCGGCGAGTTCGTCGGCGCCATCGCGATGACCGAACCGGGCACCGGTTCCGATCTGCAGAGCATCGCCACCCGCGCGGTCCGTGACGGCGACGAGTACGTCATCAACGGCGCCAAGACCTTCATCACCAACGGCTGGCACGCCGACCTCGTCATCGTCGCGGTCAAGACCGACCCGAACGCCGGCGCGCAGGGTGTCTCGCTGATCGCCGTCGAGACCACGACGCCGGGCTTCCGCCGCGGCCGGGTGCTCGACAAGATCGGCCTCAAAGGACAGGACACCGCGGAGCTGTTCTTCGACGACGTCCGCGTGCCCGCCGCGAACCTGCTCGGCGACGCCGAAGGCCAGGGTTTCATCCAGCTCATGCAGCAGCTGCCGCAGGAACGGCTGTTGATCGCGGTCACTTCGGTGGCCGGCATGGAGGCCGCGATCAACCTGACCATCGACTACACCAAGGAACGCACCGCGTTCGGCAGGCCGATCTTCGGTTTCCAGAACACCAAGTTCAAGCTCGCCGAGGCGGCCACCGAGGCCGCGGTCGCGCGCGCGTTCCTCGACCAGTGCATCGAGCGGCACCTGCGCGGGGAACTCGACGTGCAGGGCGCCGCGATGGCGAAACTCTGGACCACGGAACGGATTAACAAAGTCGTCGACGACTGCTTGCAGCTGTTCGGTGGCTATGGCTACATGAACGAATACCCGATCGCGCGCGCGTGGGCCGACGTGCGTATTTCGCGGATCTTCGGTGGCACCAGCGAAATCATGAAGGAAATCATCTCCCGCACGCTCTGAGAGGACTTCACCGATGAAGGCAGGGCCACTGAGCGGGCTGAAGGTGATCGAACTCGCCGGGCTCGCGCCCGCGCCGTTCGCCTGCACGATGCTCGCCGACCTCGGCGCCGACGTGATCCGCGTCGACCGCGCCGGCACCGCCAACGACGTGCTCGCGATGCCGTTCGACCCGCTGACGCGGGGACGGCGCACGATCGGCGTCAACACGAAGTCGCCGGAAGGCGTCGAACTCGTCCTCAAGCTGACCGAGACAGCGGACGTGTTCGTCGAAGGCTTCCGGCCTGGTGTCGCCGAGCGGATCGGCATCGGACCCGAGCAGGTGCATGCCCGCAACCCGCGTGTCGTGTACGGCCGGATGACCGGCTGGGGCCAGGACGGCCCGCTCGCGCCGACGGCCGGGCACGACATCAACTACATCTCCATCGCGGGCGCGCTGGAACCGATCGGCCGCGCCGGGGAACGCCCGGTCCCGCCGCTCAATCTCGTCGGCGACTTCGGCGGCGGCGGATTGTTGCTCGCCATGGGCCTGCTCGCCGCGCTGTACGAGCGGGGTTCCTCCGGCAAGGGCCAGGTCGTCGACGCTTCGATGGTCGACGGCGCCGCGCTGCTGATGACCCAGCTGCACGGCATGCACGCGGCAGGCGTCTGGTCCGACGAGCGCGCCGACAACCTGCTCGACGGCGCCGCCCCGTTCTACGACACCTACGAGACGGCCGACGGCAAATATGTCTCCGTCGGCGCGATCGAGATGCGCTTCTGGGGCGACCTGGTCAAGGTGCTCGGCCTCGACCCCGAGGAACTCCCACTGCACGTGGACAAATCCCAATGGCCCCGCCTGCGCGAGATCCTCGCCGACGCGATCGGCAAGCACACCCGCGACGACCTCGTCGCGCTCGCCGAGGGCACCGACGCGTGCATCGCCCCGGTCCTCTCACCTTGGGAAGCGCCCTCGCACCCGCACAACATCGCGCGCGGCACCTTCGTCGAGATCGGCGGCGTCGTCCAACCCGCCCCGGCTCCCCGCTTCGACCGCACCCCGCCCGCGACCCCGGAAGCTCCCCACGACCGAGGCTCGGACACCACCGAGGTCCTCACCGAACTCGGCCTGGGCGAGGCCGACCTCACCCGCCTCCGCGACACCGGCGTCATCAGCTAGCCGTAAAAGCCCGAAAGCGTCTTTCGGTACCTGCCAGGTCCCCAATGCGTTGTTCGGTCCGTACCAGGGACCGAACGACGCATTGGGATTTTTCCTTGGGTCAGGCCAGGTCGGAGCGCAGGAAGCTGTATCGGTAGCTGTCGCGGTACTGGCCGTCCCGGAAGTCCCAGCCGCGCTGGATGCCTTCGCGGGTGAAGCCCGCCTTTTCGAGGGCGCGCTGCTCGGCGAAGTTCTCGGTTTCGGTGTCCGCCTCGACGCGGTGGACCAGCGTGTGGGCGAAGAGGTAGCGCACGAGGAGGCGCTGGGCCTCGGTGCCGATGCCCTGGCCGCGTGATTCGGGCTGGATGATCAGGCCGATGTTCCAGCAGTGGGCCCACTGGCCGGTCTGGACCTTCCGCCACGACACGAATCCGTGTGTGGTCTCGCCTTGGCCGACCATCAGCTGGCTGTGCTCGGGGCCGATCAGTCCGTTTTCTTTCCACCGGCGCAGCATCAGGCCGGGGTCGTTCCAGCCGAGCCATTGGAACGAGCCCGCGCCGTCGGGGTCGTTGGTCAGCCGTTCGAGCAAGGGCATATCGGATTCACGGGTCGGGCGCAGCGTCACGGGGTCCGGCATGCGGGCGACCCTAGTTCGGCGCGATCACGCACGCGCGCCATTTATCTGTGGTCGAAAGCCCCGTGCCGCCCCGCTCCCGAGGCGAACCGGCCCGCGCCGTCGACGGCCTCGGCCGCGAGCCCGCTCGAGCCGAGCGCGATCTCGAACTCCGCCCGCAGCGCCTCGTCGCCGGAAAGGCCGTGCTGCGCGAGCACCGAAGCGCGGTCGCCGCGCAGGCACGCTTGCGGGAAACCGGCGAGCTGTCGGGCCAGTTCTTGGGCGCTGGTAAGGGATTCACCGACCGGGACGACCCGGTTGGCCAAACCCATGGCGAGTGCTTCGGCCGCGTCGACCGGCCTGCCGGTGAGGATCATGTCCATCGCGCGTGACTGGCCGATCAGCCTCGGCAGGCGGACCGTGCCGCCGTCGATGAGCGGAACGCCCCAGCGACGGCAGAACACGCCGAACACGGCCGACTCGTCGGCGACGCGCAGATCGCACCACAGCGCCAGTTCCAGGCCGCCGGCGACCGCGTGCCCGTGCACCGCGGCGATGACCGGCTTGGAGAGCGTCATCCGCGTCGGGCCCATCGGGCCGTCGCCTTCGGGGTCGAGGCGGTTGGACCGTTCGGTGCCGACACCCTTGAGATCGGCCCCCGCGCAGAAGCCGTCACCCACTCCTCCGAGTACTGCGACAGAAGCGTCGCTGTCCGCGTCGAAGGCGCGGAACGCGTCGGCGAGTGCTTGCGCGGTCGGCCCGTCGACCGCGTTGCGGACCTCAGGCCTGTTGAGCAGCACCGTTGTCACCGGTCCGTCCCGCTCAACGAGAACCAGATCGTTCATGAATGATCCTTAAGCGTGTCTTCGTGCCGGGGCTCCCGTAATTCTTCTAGAGTAGACACGACAGTGATGGCCACATAGAGTCATCGGTACGACACCGCAGTGTGATCGGTGAGACGTGATCGGATGGAGCTATGTCGCCCCAAATCAAGAAGATCCTGGTCGTCGGTGTTGTCGCGCTCGTGCTCTTCTTCTTGATCACCCGGCCACATGAGTCCGCCGACGCCGTGCACAACGTGCTCGGCTGGCTCCGCAGCGGAGCCGAGGCCGTCGTCACTTTCGTGAAGGATCTGTTCGCCTGACCCCAAGCAAAGCTACGACCGGCACCGCGCTGCGATGCCGGTCGTAACGCTGTGCGCCCGATTTTACCGTCACCTAGCGTTACGGATTGCGAGATTCGGTGTCCACACTCGACCATCCGGGTGGATTGAGGCCGATAAGCCGCTGGTAGACGAATTCGTAGCTTGGAAAGTCTGGCGGAGTAGACCTGCTCAGCCCTACGGTGCTCACATTGCGTGATCAGCTGATGCCATTCACGGGGAGGCCGTGGATTTCGGCACCAGGCGCAAAGTTCCAGAGCTAGATCGTTGTGGCTTGTTCAGTCATGAACTTCGTCAGTCGGGGCGATGAAGGAGGCAGGGATGACCGGAGATCCCGGAGTGGATGCGTTGATCCGGCAGTGGGCGGCCGAGCGCGAGCAGACCGCCGAGGAGCAAGAGGTGGACCGCATCGCGTCCGCTTGGCTTGCCGATGTTCCCCGCCCCGCACCCGGGATTCCGGGCCAGCGTGAACGCACCGGGTCCGCCCGGTGGGCACAGGTGGACAACGCCGATCCCGGCTACCTGGAGGCCATGCGCAAGCGGCTTCCCGGCGTGCCGGACGAATTGCTGACCGCGGCCGCGGGCTGGTGGCAGATGGTCGGCGGGGTTTCCGAAGCCGAGCTGTGGTGGGACGCGGGCATCAGCCCACTGGACCAGCGCGCGCTCGACTACCGCGCGGCCGGGCTCAGCCCGTCGGACCTGAGCCGCAGGCTCGGCCCGATGACCGTGCTCCAGCACCTCCGCCGTGGCAGCGCCCCGGCATGGTGCGTGGCGCGCCTCGCGCGTCAACAGAAGTCCGCATAGCGGGAGAACACCACACGGCCGGGTGGAACCGGCGCGCCGACGAGGTTGAGACGGCCCGCGTAACGCTAACCTGCGCGGGCTCGTTAACACACCAACGCCGTCACGCTGGAGGAACTGGTTCGTGCGCACGACCCCGGAAACAGGTTCGAAGCAGGGCACGGCCGTTCTGATCAGGCTCGGCGTGACAGCCGTCGTGCTGGCGGTCGCGGGCGGCGGTGTCTGGCTCGTCGCGAAGGCGAGTGATCCGGTCGCGAGCCCCACCACCACGGACATTCCCGCGCTGCAGGTCGCGGCGGCCCAGGTCGAACCTGGCTCGGTCGCCCCGGTCAACGCCACCTTGGGCGGCGGCGCGACGCAGGAGACCTCACCCCAGCAGACACAGGGCAAGAACCTGCTCGCCGAGTGGGCGAACAAGGCCGCCCCGCTGGTCGGCGTGCCGGCCAGGGCGCTGATCGCGTACGGCAACGCGGAACTCGCCCAGCGCGCCGCGCAGCCCGGCTGCAAGATCTCGTGGGCGACACTCGCCGGCATCGGGCGCATCGAGTCCAACCACGGCCAGTACGGCGGCGCGGTGCTCGGCGCCGACGGCAGGCCGAGCAAGCCGATCATCGGCGTCCCGCTCGACGGTTCCGCCGGCGTCAAGGCCATCGGCGACACCGACGGCGGCCGCCTCGACGGCGACCCGGTGACCGATCGCGCCGTCGGCCCGATGCAGTTCATCCCCGGCACCTGGGCGAAGTGGAACTCCGACGGCAACCGCGACGGCGTCGGTGACCCGCAGCAGATCGACGACGCCGCCTACGCCGCGGCCCGCTACCTGTGCGCGAACGGCCGCGACATGTCCAGCGCGGGCGGCTGGTGGCAGGGAATCCTGTCCTACAACAACTCGGACGAGTACGCGAAGAAGGTCTTCGGCCTCGCCGACGGCTACGCCAAAGCCGCCCAGAACGTAAAGGTGTCGTGAGTGGTTATGGCCGGGGGGCTGCGGCGCACGCCACACGACGGCGGTTGGGGGGGGGGCGC
>NZ_JBHWEB010000096.1:24388-35657 GCF_042734395.1 Amycolatopsis sp. NPDC059657
TCGTTTGTTCGGTGTGCTGGGTGTGTTTGTGTTTTTATTAATCAGCGTTGTTTTGGGGGGTGTGGTTGTTGTCCCGGTAGAGGAGCGCGGCCGTACCACTCACGACCACTGAGCCGCAGCTCACTCCAGGGCGAGTGCTAGCGTCGTGACCGTGCCAGTCAGTTCGGTCACCGGTCGCCGCCTCGCCATCGTCGGGGTTTCTTTGCTGAGCCTGGTGCTCTGCTGCGGGCTCGCCTGGTGGCAGTGGGAGCGGTACTCCTCCGCGAACGGCACCTTCCAGAACCTCGGCTATGTGCTGCAGTGGCCGCTGTTCGGATTGTTCCCGGCCTTCATGTTCTACCGGATCCGCAAGCTGCGCATCCGTGCCGAGGAAGAACCGGAAGAAGCGCCGGCCCCGCGGCCGCGGAAACCGGCGCCAGCCCCCGTGGCGGGTGAGGACGATGAGCTCGCCGCCTACAACCGTTACCTCGCCGAGCTGAACGCTCGCGATCACGAGAGGTCCCCGGACAAGCCATGACCACCCGCACTGACGACACCACCCCGCTCGCCTCGCTGGCCGGACCGCTGACCCGGTTCCGCGCGGCCGCCTACGTGACCGGTGTCGGCCTGCTCGGGCTGTGCTTCGTGATGGTGCTCCGGTACGCCTTCGACAACCCGGAGCCCTCGGCGATCTACTCGCCGATCCACGGTGTGCTGTACATGATCTACCTGGCGCTCACCATCGACCTGGCGATCAAGGCCCGCTGGTCGATCAAGGGCACCGTGCTCGTACTGCTGGCCGGGTGCGTCCCGTTCGTCTCGTTCCTCGTCGAACGCCGGGTCACCCACCGCGTCAAGGCCGGTCAGAAGCTCTGAACGTCAGCGCCACCACGAAGGTGCAGGCCGCGATCAGCGCGGACGCGATGAACGCCGTCGTCATCCCGGTGACCAGAATCGTCTGCGGGGTGCCGGTGATGCCCCGCGTGCTCTCGCCGAACACGGTGACCAGGATCGCGAGCCCGAGCGTCGCGCCGCCCTGCTGAAGCGTCTGCAGCACACCGCCCGCCGCGCCCGCGTCCTCGGCGGGGACGGTGCCCATGATCAGGATGTTCAACGGCGAGAACGCGAATCCCGCGCCGAAGCCCATCAGGATCATCGGGGCGAGCATGCCGCTCGCGTAGTGGCTTTCCGGCGTGAGCTGGGTCAGCCAGGCCAGGCCGATGACCATGGCCGCGCTGCCGGTGGCGGCCATCTTCTTCGGGCCGAGCTTCGGCAGCAGACGTGACACCAGCCTGGTCACGCTGAACAGCACGGCCGCCATCGGGAGGAAGGCGAAGCCGGTGGCCAGCGCGCTGAAGTGGCTCACGTCCTGCAGGAACTGGGTCAGGAAGAAGAACATCGACATCATGGCCATCGGCCCGAAGAAGAAGTTCGCGTAGGCGGCGGCGCGGTTGCGGTCGGCGAACAGCCGCAGCGGCATCAGCGGCTGGCGTGCGCGGCGCTCGATGGTCAGGAACGTCGCGATCAGCGTGACGCCGGCGGCGAGTGCCACGATCGTGACCGCGTCACCCCAGCCTTCCTGCGCGGCACGGATGAAGCCGTACACCAAGGACGCGACACCCGCGGTGCCGGTGATGGCGCCCGGCAGATCGAGGTGGGCATGCCTGCGTTCCGGCTCCGGCACGAATTTCGGTGCCAGCAAAGCGATCGCGGCGCCGAACGGCACGTTGATGAACAGCACGGCCCGCCACGTGAACCACTGCGTCAGCAGACCGCCGAGGATCAGCCCGATGGCGAAGCCACCGCTGGACATCGCGGAGAACAGCGCGAGCGCGCGCATCCGGGCCTTCGGCTCGGTGAACGTGGTGGCGATCAGCGCGAGTGTGCTCGGTCCCGCCATCGCGGCGCCGAGTCCTTGCAGGATCCTGGCGACGATCAGCAGTTCGGCCGAGGTGGCCAGGCCGCCCGCGAGCGAGGCGACGGTGAAGACGCTGGTGCCGATGACGAACATGCGGCGCCTGCCGAACAGGTCGCCCGCGCGGCCGCCGAGCAGCAGGAAGCCGCCGAAGACCAGGCTGTAGGCGTTCATCACCCAGGACAGCCCGGTGCGCGAGAAGCCGAGTTCCGACTGGATCGGCGGGAGTGCCACGTTCATCACCGTGGCGTCGAGGATCAGCATGAGCTGGCAGGTCAGGACGATCGCCAGGATGAGTGCGGGGCGCCGCCGGATCTCCGGTGGCGCGGGGCGTGACAACAGGGACTGCTCGGTCAAGGAATACTCCCCAGTACTCACTGTGGTGCTCTGCGTACTCAAGTGGAGAAGCTCTCCGCTTTGTCCATGAGAGCATATGGAGAGCGTCTCCACTTACGCAAGTGAATTCGGAGAGTTTCTCCGGTTATCCTGGATGAGGAGGTGTCCCATGACGGCAACCGATCCCGCCCGTCCCATGCGCGCGGACGCGCGCCGGAACTACGACGCGGTCATGGCGGCCGCCAAGCAGGCCTTCGCCGAACACGGCCCCGAGGCCCCGCTCGACGACATCGCCAAGCGCGCCGGTGTCGGCGCCGGGACGTTGTACCGGCATTTCCCGACCAGGATCGCGCTCATCGAAGCGGTCTACCGCGGTGAGATCACCGAGCTGAGCGAGCGCGCGCACGAGCTGCTCGCGGAGCTGCCGCCGTTCGACGCGCTCGTCCGCTGGACGGCCGAGCATGTGACGTATGTGCTGAGCCGCAGCGGCCTCGCGGCGAGCCTCAAGGCGTCGATCGACGCGAACTCGGACACCTTCCAGCTCTGCCGCACCAACCTCTATGGCGCGGCGGGCGCTTTGGTCGAGGCCGCGCAGAAGTCGGGCGACATCCGCACCGACATCACCGGTGTCGACGTGCTCCGCCTCGCGCACGGCGTCGGCGTCGCGGGCCAGCACGCGCCGCCCGGCGACGCCGAGCGCCTGATGGCGATCGTGGTCGACGGGCTGCGCGTTAAAAACTAGGGCGTGTCTCCAAATTCTGATCGCGGTCTTCGCGCCCAGGCGGCCCCTGACGCCCGCGGGCGATTCACCCGAGTACAACCCGGTACGAGGGCGAATCGCCCGCACCGCCGGGAACCACCTGGATCACGAAGCCCATCGACCAGAATTAGGAGACACGCCCTAAGAACCGATACCGGTGAGGGAACGAACTTCCATCTCGGCGTGTTTGGCCGCGTCGGCCTTGGGGCCGAGCAGGGTGCCGATATAGCCGCACAGGAACGAGAACGGGATCGAGATCAGCCCAGGGTTCTTGAGCGGGAACCAGTGGAAGTCGACCGACTGCACGATCGAGTCCGGCGTGCCCGACACCACCGGCGAGAAGAACACCAGCACCAGGCACGCGATCAGGCCGCCGTAGATGCCGCACAACGTCCCGGTGGTGTTGAACCGCTTCCAGAACAACGAATACAGCAGCGTCGACAGGTTCGCCGAAGCGGCGACCGCGAAGGCCAGCGCCACCAGGAACGCGATGTTCTGGCCGCTCGCCAGGATCCCGCCCGCGATCGCCAGCACCCCGACCACGACCGCCGTGATGCGCGCGACCTTCACCTCCGACGCCGCTTCCGCCTTGCCGTGCTTGAAGATGTTGGCGTAGACGTCGTGCGCGAAGGAGGCCGACGCGGTGATCGTGAGTCCCGCGACCACCGCGAGGATCGTCGCGAAGGCGACCGCCGAGATGATGCCGAGCAGCAGCGTGCCGCCGATGTGCAGCGCGAGCAGCGGCGCCGCGGAGTTCTCGCCGCCGGGCGCAGCCTTGATCTCGTCGGGGCCGACGATCGCCGCGGCGCCGAAACCGATCACCAGTGTGCAGAGATAGAAGAGGAACATGCACGCGGTGGCCCAGACGACCGAGCGGCGCGCCTCCTTGGAGTTCGGGACCGTGTAGAAGCGCATCAGCACGTGGGGCAGCGCCGCCGCGCCGAGCACCAGTGCCAGCGCCAAGGACACGAAGTCCAATTTGGTCGTTCCGTTGGCGCCGTACTGACCGCCCGGCTGGAGCAGCTTTTCACCGAGCGGGCTCTTCTCCGCCGCGGCCGCGAGCAGGTTCGAGAAGCTGAAACCGAACTTGCCGAACAGGAACACCGTGATCAGCATGCCGGACACGAGCAGGATGCTGGCCTTGATGATCTGCACCCACGTGGTGCCCTTCATGCCGCCGACCAGCACGTACAGCACCATGATGATGCCGACGACCGCGATCACCAGCGCCTGGCCGATCCGCGAGTGGATGTTCAGCAGCAGCGCGACCAGCCCGCCGGCGCCGGCCATCTGCGCGAGCATGTAGAAGAACGAGATGACCAATGTGGACGTCGCGGCCGCGGCGCGGACCGGGCGCTGTTTCATCCGGAACGCCAGCACGTCGCCCATGGTGAACTTGCCGGTGTTGCGCAGCAGTTCCGCGATCAGCAGCAGGTCGACGAGCCAGGCGACCAGGAACCCGATCGAGTAGAGGAATCCGTCATATCCGTGGATCGCGATGGCGCCGGCGATGCCGAGGAACGAGGCGGCCGACAGGAAGTCGCCCGACAGCGCGATCCCGTTCTGCCTGCCGGAGAAGACGCTGCCCGCCGCGTAGTAGTCGGCGGTCGTCGAGTTCCGGGTGCTCGCGCGGTACACCACGTAGAGCGTGATCGCGACGAACAGGGCGAACACCGCGGTGTTGACGACCGGGTTGCCGCTCGAGGTGTCCGTGGCCGCCAGCGCCGTCGTCGGTGTCACCGTGCTCCCTCCGCCCGCGCGCGGACCTTGTCCACCTGCGGGTCGATCCGGCGGTTCGCGAACCTGACATACGCGGCCGTGATCACCGCGGTGCTGGCGAACTGCCCCAGGCCCAGCACGATAGCCACGTTGACCTCGCCGACCACTTTCAGGCTCATGAACTCGTGCGCGTAGGCCGCCAGCAGCACGTAGGTGAGGTACCAGGTGAAGAACGCCAGGCTCATCGGGAACACGAACCGCCGCAGACGCGACCGGAGCGTGACGAACTCGGCGCTGCCCCTGATCTGGTCGAAACCGGGGCCGGTGGCCTCCGGCTCCGGCATGAGGCTTCCGCGCACGAACATCGGAGGCAGCCGCGGCGGTGTCACGGGACGCTGTCGCGCCGAAGGGATGATGGCGGGGGAGTGCGCGATGTCCTGCATGGGTGGGCCTCCGGCAGTGGTACGCGTCCATGTGGGTGACCCCGGCGCCCCGCATTCGTGTGCGCCGCGGTGCCTGATGGGCGTTCGAGGAGCACATAGTAACTACGAACGAGAATGGGGGAACACGTCGGACCCTGGGGATGTGACACGGTATTCGTTTTCCGGTCCGAAAATCTCGGAAGTAACATCGTTTCGACGGTAACGGTCTTATCACTCGAATTGGTGACGCTAATCGTGACTCGCTGTTGCGAAAGCGGTGCCAATTGGACAAACGCCTGTCCGGTGGGTTGTTGGCAGTCTGCCAGTCGTTACCGTTGGTAGTTTCCGGCCGGGCGGCTCCCGTGATGGGAATTCGCGTTTTGCGGATAGGTGAGCCTGGCCTACGTTGGTGGACGAGCCCTGCCGGTTCGCTCGACCGCGTGAGAAACCCCCAAGTGGAGTGGGCTCTCTCGCGGCTGATCCTGGCAATGCCACAACATCGGGCACACATTTGGGGTTGACCCCACGATCGAGTGCACGCTCGGTGCACCTTCCGGGCGCTCCGGCTACTCTGCGTGGGCTAATCGGGTGACATGGCCGTCGGGAAAATCAGTGCGGGTGGTCACTGAAAAGCATCGGGACCACTAGTAGTGACGGAAAGTGTTTGCCGCGGCCTTCTGTTTAGTGTCATTTGCGCTGGTCATGCACCGTGTCGTGAGTGAAATTGACTTGTCACCGTTTGGTGTACGATTCTTTCGCCAAGCCGACAGCTGTGATCGAAAGGCGCGGAAAACCTGATCTCCATGAGGGTGCAGATCGCATGATGCGAATCCGGCGCCTGCCGGGGGATCGCAGATGTTCGTCGGCGGTACTTGACTTACGCGGCCTCACGACGTGGGCTGCTGGACGCGGATCGGCAGGGATGATCGGATGCGGTTGGCGAACACCGCGAGCGGCCGAACCGGATCGATGACGCCGGACAGGGAGTCACATAGGTGACCGTTGCAGGAGAAGGCCAAGTGCCTGTGGGGAAGCTGCTGGGCCAACAGCCACGCAAACCACGGAAGATGGCTGACTGGCGTGCGGTGCTGCGCTGGCGGGACTGGAGCCTGCCGGTCAAGCTCTCCGCCGTCACGCTGGTCCCGATTTTGATCGCGCTGGTGCTCGGTGTCACCACGATCGCCAACCAGGTCGGCAAGTCCGACAGCTACCAGCGCATCGACAGGCTGGTGGCGCTGAACTCCGCCATCCTGGCGCTGACCGACGGCCTGCAGCGTGAGCGCACGCAGACCGCGGCCGCGCTCACCGCGGGCAACGGCGGCGGCTCCCCGGAGCTCACCGCCACCCGCGGCGAGGTCGACCGCCTGGTCGTGCCGTTCACCGTCGCCGCGACCAAGGCGGCCGCGCTCGACCCCGGCATCGGCGGCATCAAGAACGAAGCAGGCGTCCAGGTCGCCAGGCTGGCCGACGTCCGCGAGCAGGGCGGGGCCGGCAAGCTTTCGCCGGTCCAGTCGATCGGCGAGTACGGCCTGATCATCGGTTCGCTGCTCAACCTCGACACCGCGCTGACCGCCAGGATCAGCGACGACGCCATCGGCGGCACGCCGAGCGCGCAGCACGACCTGCAGGTCGCCAAGGAACAGGTCTCGCTCATCCAGGGCCTGGTCGACTACGGCATCGCGCGCGGCACGCTCGCCCCGACCGAACTCAACCAGGTCCGCTCCGCGCAGGTGCGGTTCATCGACAACGTCGACGACTTCCGCGCCGCCGCGTCCCAGGAGCAGCGCCAGGACTACGACAGCACGGTGGCAGGCGGCGGCTCCGCCACCCGCGACACGCTGATCAAGACCGCGCTCGGCGAGTCGGGTGTGCCGCCGGAGCAGGCCTTCCGCAAGATCCCGGCGCAGTCGTGGAACGAGAGCTCCGCTGCCATCCTCGCCAGGCTGGGCGAGGTCTCGCAGCGGCTCGGCGACCAGACGGCCGCCGCCTCGGCCGCGCTCGTCGAAAGCTCCAGCAGCGGCGCCGGGTTGCTCGCGGTACTGCTCTTCGGCGCGCTCGTGCTCGCCGCCGCGGTGGTCTTCGTGATCACCCGCCAATTGCTGCGCACGCTGAAGATCCTGCGCAACAGCGCGCTCGACGTCGCGAACAAGCAGCTGCCGGAAGCCGTCCGCAACATCCAGGAGGGCAGGCCGCAGAACACCGAGGTCGAGCCGGTGCCGGTCACCGCGAACGACGAGGTCGGCGAGGTCGCCAGGGCCTTCGACGCGGTGCATCACCAGGCCATCCACCTCGCCGCCGAGCAGGCCGCGATGCGCACCGGCTACAGCAGCGTGTTCGTCAACCTGTCGCGCCGCAGCCAGAGCCTGGTGCAGCGCCAGCTGCAGCTCATCGAACGGCTCGAGCGGGACGAGGAGGACGCCGACCAGCTGGCGACGCTGTTCCAGCTCGACCACCTCGCGACGCGGATGCGCCGCAACAACGAGAACCTGATGGTGCTGTCCGGCTCCGAGTCGACGCGCCGGTCCGGTCAGCCGGTCACCACCACCGACATCGTGCGCGGCGCGGTCTCGGAGATCGAGCAGTACCAGCGGGTCGTGGTGCAGCCGCCGCCGACGGCGAAGATCGTCGGCTACGCGGCAGGCGACCTGACGCGGCTGATCGCCGAGCTGCTGGACAACGCGACCGCGTTCTCCGCGCCGGAGACCAGGGTGACCGTGGCGACGCGCATCGCCGACGACCGGTCGCTGTCGATCGACATCCTCGACAAGGGCATCGGCATGAACGAGGCCGAGGTCGCGGAGGCCAACTCGCGGCTGACCGAGGCCGCCTCGGTCGACCTCGCCACCTCGCGCCGGATGGGCCTGTTCGTGGTCGGCAGGCTGGCCAGCCGTCACCGCATCGGTGTCTCGCTGCACGGCGGCAAGGACATCGTCGGTGTCCGCGCGACCGTGACCGTGCCGCCCGAACTGGTGATGACCCCGTACGGCGGCGAGCAGCACACCGGGCCGATCCCGGCACACCGGCAGCAGCACCCCCAGCAGCCGCCGCTGCCGCAGCCGAGCGCGCTGCCGAGGCGTCAGCGCCCGGCCAACGGCACCCGGCCGTCGCCGTCGCTGCCCGACGCGGGCTGGCCGTCCGCGGAGGACGTCGCCGCGCTGAACGAGCGGCCGCCGTCCGACATGGAGATCTCGGGCACCGCGCTGTTCAGCCCGATTTCCTCCGGCGACGACCAGCCGAGGCCGACGGTGCCGCCGCAGCGGCCCCCCGAGCCGCCGAAGCCGCCGAAGGCCGCCGAGCCGGAGACGGTCTCGGAAAGCGGGCAGCTGCCCAGCGGCAAGGAACTGTTCGTCGCGAACGGCACCGCGCTCAGCGAGTGGTGGAGCAAGTCGGCGAAGCAGGCGGAGCCCGCGCCGCCGAAGGAGCCGAAGCCGGGGAAGTCCGAGACGACCCCGATCTTCGACGAGATGCTCTCGGCCTGGTTCCGCGAGCCCAAGCCACCGCAGGCGGAGAAGGAGTCCGAGGGCGAGACGCCCAAGGAGAAGACCAACTGGGACCTCGCCAGCGACGAGAACTGGCGCAAGGTGCAGGCCGTGACGCAGGCGGCGCCGTCGACGTTCACCGAGGCCGGTCTCCCGCGCCGCCAGCGTGGCGAGAAGCTCATGCCGGGCAGCGCCGAGCGCCCGGAGAAGCCGGCGGCCGCCGCCAAGAACGCGGACCTGCCGGTCCGCGACCCGGCGGACGTGCGCGGCAGGCTGTCGAGTTTCCAGCAGGGCGTGAGCCGGGGCCGTAAGCAGGCGTCAGGGACACCCAAGCCCGCGGAGCCGAAGGCGGCGGAAACGCCCAAGCCCAAGCCGCCGAAGGCGCCGGAGGCCGCCAAGCCGAAGGAAGCAGCCCAGCCGGAGAAGGCCGCGCTGCCGCCGTTGCCGCAGCGGCAGGCCAAGCCGGTGCCCCCGCCCCCGCCGGAGCCGGTGGTGGCTCCCGAAGACGCTTCGGAGCTGACGGCCACCGCCGAGTGGGCGTTCGGTTCCGACGACGGCTGGCGGACCGTGCAGGCGGTGTCACAGAGCGCACCGTCTACCTTCACCCCTGCGGGACTGCCGAGGCGGCGTCGCGGGGAGCAGCTGCTCCCCGGCAGCGCCACCGCGTCGGCGGCGCCCGCCGGTCCCAGACGAGAACGTGACGCACAGGATGTGCGCGGACGGCTGAGCAGTTTCCAGCAGGGCATCCGGCGCGGACGCCACCGGACGGCTCAACCGGCCGAAGCCAACCCAGAAAACCTGGAGGGTGAATGACCTCGCCGAACGCGGCACAGCCTCAGCAGAACCAGTTCGGATGGCTGGTCAATGACTTCGCCGAGCGCGTGCCCGGTGTGGCGCACGCGGTCGTCGTCTCCGCGGACGGCCTGCTGCTGACCTCGTCGAACCGGCTCCCGCTCGACAGGGCCGACCAGCTCGCCGCCGTCGCGTCGGGCATCGTCAGCCTCACCCAGGGCGCCGCGCGCTGCTTCGAGGCCGGCGCGGTCAACGAGACGGTCGTCGAGATGGAACTCGGCATCATGGTGCTGATGTCGATCAGCGACGGTTCGTGCCTCGCCGTGCTCGCCGCCCCGAACTGCGACATCGGGCAGGTGGCCTACGAGATGACGATGCTGGTCGATCGGGTCGGGCAGATCCTCACTCCGGAATTGCGTGCGCAACTCCAGGGCGCGGGAGGCTCACTCATCGGTGAACCGGTGGGATGATGCCGCGATGAGCACGGGATCCGGGTACCCAGGGGGGCCGATTGGCGACGACGGCACATTCGCCGACGTCCTCAACGGCTTCACGCTGGACTCCGGCCGTGGTCGTCGGAAGCAGCGAAGGAAGGACAAGGACTCCGGCCAGCAGGGGTCATCGCAGGAACCGACCGACCAAGGAGACCGCGTGACCTCAGTAGTCTCGCCGCCGGACACGGGCGGGCTCTTCGACCCGGCTCCACAGGAGTACGAGTACACCGACTACGCGAGCTACGCCGAGTACCCCGCCTCGGCGCAGGACGATCTCCTCCATCCGGCCGAAGAGACGGCGATCGTCCGGCCGTACGCTTTGACGGGTGGCCGCACCAAGGCGAACTACGCGTTGGAGCTGGAGACGCTCGTCTCCGCGAAGGAAGAAGTCGCGGTCGGGGTCTTCTCCGACGCCGCGATGCAGCAGATCGAGAACCTCTCGATCATGGAAGAGTGCCGGACCCCGCGTTCGGTCGCCGAGATCGCGGCGGCCATGCGCGTACCGCTGGGCGTGGCGCGAGTGCTGATCAGCGACGCGGCCGACGCGGGACTGGTTATCGTGCACCCGACGCTCACCGGCAAAGACGGCGCCGAGGCACACTTGGTGTTGATGGAAAGGGTTTTGAGTGGACTCCGTCGGCTTTAAGGCACCGCGGGAAACCGCGCCCCCGACCATGACATCGGCGAAGATCGTCGTGGCGGGCGGCTTCGGTGCGGGCAAGACGACCTTCGTCGGCTCTGTGTCGGAGATCGTCCCGCTCACCACCGAGGCGATGATGACGGACGCGAGCACCGGCATCGACAACCTGGACGCGACCCCGAAGAAGTCGACCACCACGGTCGCCATGGACTTCGGCCGCGTCTCGCTCGACGCCGACCTGATCCTGTACCTGTTCGGCACCCCAGGCCAGCAGCGTTTCTGGTTCATGTGGGACGACCTGGTCCGCGGCGCCATCGGCGCGGTCGTGCTCGCCGACACCCGGCGCCTGGCCGACTCGTTCGCGCCGGTCGACTTCTTCGAGGACCGGGGCCTCCCGTACATCGTCGGCGTGAACTGCTTCGACGGGATACTGCAGCACGACATCAACGACGTGCGCGAGGCGCTCTCGATCGACCCGAGCATCCCGATCGTGCGCTGCGACGCGCGCGACCGCGAGTCGACCAAGCAGACGCTGATCACCCTGGTCGAGTACGCGATGCGCCAGTGGATCGCGCTCCGGGCGGCCAACGCCGCCCGCTGAGTCGGCGCGCGAGTGGTTTGGTCGTGAGTGGTATCGCCGGTTCTAACCCAATGCCGGGTAGTTAGGGCTGGGGTTGTGGTGTCAAGGCTGTGATAGACGCGGCTCCTGGTAGAAGAGAAGTCGACTAAGATC
>NZ_JBHWEB010000097.1:0-35631 GCF_042734395.1 Amycolatopsis sp. NPDC059657
TCCGGCAACCCTGCTCCTTATTTCTCCCTCCGCACTGGGGGGTTTTGGGGGCGGGGGGTATCAAACCCCGACAACCCCCCCCCCACTCCCGGGTGCCGTAGAGGATGTCGCGGCCCTGTTCGGCGGCACGCGTGATGCTCTCGCCGACGAAAGCGGTGAACCGGGAGATGTTCTCGAGGCGGACGCCCGCCGGGGTGCTCGCGCCGAGCACGGTGACGCCTTGCCGAGCGGTCTCGGACAGCTGGGCGATGGTGCGGGCGCTGGCGATCATCGACTGGTACCAGACGTCGTCGTCGACGATGTACCGCTCGCGCCTGCGTTCGTCGCGTTCACGCCGGATCAGTCCTTGGCCTTCGAGGAAGGTGACCGCCTTCGAGATGGACGCCGGGCTGACCTGGAGGCGCTGGACGAGTTCGGCCGCGGTGAGTGTGCCGCTGTCGGCGGTGTAGAGGCAGGTCAGCACCCCGGCCATCATCTTCGGCAGCCCCTGCTGGACGAGCAGCGCGACGAACGACTCCTCGTACTCGCGGACGGCCTCGGCGTCGCGGCCGTGTGCGAGCGGCGGCGGCTGCTGGCCGCGCGGCGCCGTTTGCCTGCGCCGATGCGTGCGGCGCTCGGTGGCGTGATGGGCCAGGTCGGCGCGATAGCCGGTGGGGCCGCCGTTGCGCAGTACTTCGCGCGTGATCGTCGAAGTGGGACGGTCGAGCCGCCTGGCGATCTCCGCGTAGGCGAGACCGTCGGCCACGCCCAGCGCGATCTGCTGGCGCTCCTGCTGAGTGAGCCTGCCTCCCGGCATCGCGATCTCCTTCCCGCTGAGCGCTCAGCATAGCGTTCGATTCACATCCATTGCAACGAAAAGCGACCGCACGTTGCATTGAATTCAGATCCATTGCAACGATTGCAAGGCTTTTAACTGCATAAACAGAAATTCTTCGCAACGAAGTTGTTGCCAGAGATATGAACGCAACGTAGCTTTTCCATCATCAGAAACAACGAACGCAGGAGCTGAACACCATGCAGAAGTTCGACACCCCCACCCCGATCTCCGCCGTCATCGACATCCCCGCCGGGCGCGTCCAGTTCATCGCCGCCGACCGGGCCGACACCGCGGTCGAGGTCCGGCCGACCGACGCCTCGAAGGCCCGCGACGTGAAGGTCGCCGAGCAGACCACGGTCGACTACTCGGGCGGTGTCCTGCGAATCGAGGCGAAGAGCAAGGCCCTCGGCAACACCGGTTCCATCGAGGTGACGGTCCAGCTGCCCGCCGGGTCCCGCGTCGACGCCAAGGCGGCCGCCGCCGACTTCCGGGGCGTCGGGCGCTTCGGTGACGTCACCTTCGAAGGCGCGCAGAGCTCGATCAAGATCGACGAGGCCGCGAGCGCCCGCTTCACCACGCAGGCCGGTGACGTCACGGTCGGCCGTCTCACCGGCCCCGCGGAGATCACCACCCAGCAGGGCGCCATCCAGATCGACGAGGCCTCGAGCGGCGCGGTCACCCTGAGCACCCAGTCCGGCGACGTCTCGATCGGCGCGGCCGCAGGCGTTTCCGCCTCGCTGGACGCAGGCACCTCCTACGGCCGCATCCACAACTCGCTCATGAACACCGGCGTCGCCGGCCTGACCATCCGCGCCACCACCGCCCACGGCGACATCGCCGCCCGAAGCCTCTGAACAAGGAAGAGAAACACGTGAGCATCACGCAGGCTTATCAAGCAGCGGAACGACTTCTTCGCCGCCCCGCCAGCCCCGGCGAACTCGTCGTCGGCGACAGGGTCCGTCCACAGTGGATCGACGGAGGCGCTCGCTTCTGGTACGCGGTCAATACCGGAGCCGGTCACCGGTTCGTGCTGGTCGACCCGGCGGCGGGCACCCGTGACCCCGACTTCGACCCGAGCACACTCGCGTCAGGCCAGCCGGGCAACCCGCTGGAGGTGCCGTCACCCGACGGCAAGGTCGCCGTTTACCGGCGAGGCCACGACTTGTGGGCTCGCTCGCTCACCGACGGCCGCGAGTGGGCGCTGACGACCGACGGCGAGCCCGGCTACGAATACGGCCCCGGCCCAGACTGCACGAGCAACCCCACCCTGCTGCGCAAGATCGGCCTGCCGTACTTGCCGCCCGCGGTGGCCTGGTCGCCGGACTCGACGAAAGTGCTGGCACATCGGACCGACGAGCGCGCCGTCCGGCAGACCCACCTGGTGGAGGCCAGGCCCGCCGACGGCGGCGTGCCCGTCACGCACACCCAGCGGTTCGCCTACCCCGGCGACGAGAACATGCCGCTGGCCGAATTGGTCGTACTCGACGCCACCGACGGTTCGGTGGTCCGTGCGCAGGCCGAGCCCCTGCTCATGCCGGTGTTTTCGCCGATCAGCGTCAAGTGGGCGTGGTGGGCGCCGGACGGCTCCGCCGTCTACTACCTCGACCAGCCCCGCGACCTCCGCACCCTGACCCTGCGCCGGCTGGACCCGGCCACCGGTGCGGTCACCACCGTGCTCAGCGAGACAGGGCCGACCCGCGTGGAACCCAACCAGTGGCGGACCGATCCGCCGATCGTGCGGATACTGGCCAAAGAGGTGCTCTGGTACTCGCAGCGCGACGGCTGGGGCCACCTTTACCGCTATGACCTGCACACCGGCGAACTCCGAGGGCAGGTCACCTCCGGCGAGTGGGCGGTGCGCCAGATCCTGCACGTCGACGAGACCGAGCGTGCGGTGTACTTCACCGCCTCCGGGCTGGTCGCCGAGGACCCCTACCGGCGCACCGTGTGCCGGATCGGCCTGGACGGCACCGGCTTCACCAAGCTCACCGACGACGACCTGGACCACGTCGTCACGATGCCGGAGGGCATGCCGTACTTCGTCGACTCAGCGTCCACTGTGGACACCCCGCCGGTGGCGACGGTACGCGATCGGTCCGGCCGCGTGCTGGTCGAGCTGGAACGCGCTGACATCACGAAGCTCGAAGCCGCCGGCTGGTCGGCGCCGGAACGGTTCCGTGTGAAGGCCGCGGACGGCGTGACCGACATCTACGGCGTGCTGTACCGCCCGCACGGCTTCGACCCGGGCCGGCGTTATCCGGTGGTGGACAATGTCTATCCCGGTCCGCAGGTCACCAGGGTCGCCCCGTGCTTCGACCCTGGCGGGATGGGCCTCGACGCGGAACCCCTCGCCGCACTGGGTTTCGTGGTCGTGGCACTCGACGGCCGGGGCACCCCTGGCCGGAGCAAGGCGTTCCACGAGGCCCGGCTGGCCGACGCGGGCAGTCTGGTCGACCATGTCGCCGCACTGGGGCAGCTGGCCGCAACCCGGCCGTGGATGGATCTCGACCGGGTGGGCGGGTTCGGCCACTCCGGTGGCGGATTCGCCGCGGCCAGGGCGATGCTGGACTTCCCGGAGACCTACAAGGTCGGCGTGGCGATGTCCGGCTCACACGACGTCCCCACCTTCAATCTGGGCTTCGCGGAGACCTACGACGGCGCGGGCAATCCGGAGGCATGGACCCGTGCGTCCAATGTGGACATCGCGGATCGCTTGGCAGGCAAGCTGTTGCTCATCCACGGTGAGATGGACGACCAGGTCCATCCCGCCCAGACACTCAGGCTGGCCGACCGGCTTGTCGCGGCGAACAAGGACTTCGAGCTGTTCATCGTGCCGGGCGCCGAGCACACGTTCATCGACTGCCTGGCGTACGTCCGCACGCGTGCCTGGGACTTCCTGGTGCGCGAGCTGATGGGGACCCGGCCACCGGCTTACCGCCCGGCGCCGATCGTGATCGGCCCGGAACTGCTCGCCGAGATGTTCGGCTAGCCCGCGAGTGAACGCACGGCAGGTGCGACGGCCGCCATCGCGTCGGCCATGCCGTGACCGTAGAAGCCGTTGTAACCCTCATAGCCGGCGCAGTACGCGTCCTGCGTGCCGTCGCCGGTGAGGTCGTAGTCGTCGGGGCACGCGATCGGCTGCGCTTGGGCGTCGAGCGTCTTGCGCAGCTGTCGCGGTCCGTAGCCGGGGTGCGCCGAAGCCATCAGCGCGACCACGCCGGCCACGTGCGGGGCCGCCATCGAGGTCCCGCACAGCGGCGCGTAGCCGCCGGGCACGGTCGACAGGACGCACTCGCCGGGATCGCCGCCCGGCGCCGTGACATCGATCACGCCGAGCCCGTACGAGCTGTAGCCCGCCTTGATCCGGTCGGCGCCGACGGCCGAGACCGCCACCACGTCGCGCAACCCGGCGGGCAGCGCCTCACAGCCGGTGGCCTTGGCCGACCCCGACCGCGGCGAAGGGGTCAGGTTGACCGCCTCGTTCGTCGCCGCCGCGATGTTCAGCGTCCCGGCGGAGGTGCTGTAGTCGACGGCGCGCGCGAGCACCTCTCGCACGACCCGGTGATCTTTGTTGTGCGCGCACGACAGGGACCACGGGTCCACGAAGAAGCTGCTGTTGGTCACCTTCATATGCTGCTTGGCCGCCCACATCAGCCCGCAGACGGCGGCTTCGGGGTCGACATACCCGCGGTCGTCGATCACCTTCACGGAGGCGATCCGCACGCCGGGCGCGACGCCGGTGACGCCCTTGCCGTCGTCCGCGGCCGCGATGGTGCCCGCGACATGGGTGCCGTGCGCCGAGGTCGTCGGCACCCAGGCCCTGGGGCTGGTGTCGGGCGCGCCGGTCAGGCACCCGGCCGACTCGTCGGCGGCCAGCGCGGGCGCCAGGTCGGGGTGGGCCGGGTCGACGCCGGAGTCGAGCACGCCGACGACCACGGACCGCTTGCCCGGGTTGACGGCCCTGGCCGCGACGGCGTTGATCGCCTTCATGTCCCACTGCTCGTCGGCGCGGTCGGCGGCGGGCACCTTGGCAGGGTCGGTCTGGGGAAGCTCGGAACGGGCGGGCGTCGGCTTCACCGCCAGGTTCTGCTGCGTGGCGAGCCGCTCGGCCTGCGCGCTGAACGCGCGGTCCGCCCCGAACCGCTCACCGAAGCGCGGATCGGGCGAGGTCGCCACGCCGACGGCGATCTGCGGGTAGTACACGGTCGTGGCGCCACAGGCGGTGGTGATCTGCGACTCGGCCTCGGCCTGGGTGGTGCCGCGGGCGAACACGGTCACGTAGCGCAGCGCCCGCCCGGCGGAGGGGCAGGTCGAGGAGGCCTCGTCGGCGTCGGCGGGGCCGGTGACCAGCGCGATCACCAGTGCCGCGCAGCCCAGTGCGACCAGCGGTCGTGCCAGCACGCGCACCGCACCTCCCCGCTCGATCGAATGGCCTTCCACCTGCCTGAAGCCGCACGGTAATCACCGATCGGCGGGCGGACAAGCGCTGGCGGAAAGTTCGCCCGAGAGGTGGGCCGCCGCTGCCCATGGTGACCTGATGGTGACTCGCCCGTGTCACCGGCCACACGGCGAGCGGGCGGTCGTGTGGGATACTCGAATCGGTCGTCAGTTCCGCAGGCGCCGCCTGCGGCGTTACGACCCGGTGAAGGACCTCGCGAGCTCCGCGCTCGTCGCTGCTTTGCAAGCGGCTCGACGAAGGCGTGGTAGGTGGGCGGCGAGGGCCCCGCCGAAGTGGACCTCAAGCCGTGCTCGGCTGTCGGAGAGTATCCGGCGCCGTGGCCGGTCTAAGGCAAGGATTCCCGTCGTCGGTGACCACCACGGCGGAACGAACAGAAAGGGGCCCCTGCGCGGCCGCGTCATTGCCGGTGGTTACCGGCAGACGCGCCCGGGGGCGGAGGAGATATATGTCGAACGCGGACACACCCGCCGAGAACACCGGCGGGAATACCGCCACATCCACGACCGGTCCGCTGGACGGCCTGCCCGCCAAGATTCGCGTGCACGCGCTGGCCAAGCTGCTCGATTCGAACAGCCGCGAACTGCTCACCAAACTCACCGAACTGGGCGAAAGCGTCCGGAGCGCGCAGTCCAGCGTGTCCCGTGACGTCGCGATCAAGGTCGCCGAGGCGCTGGGTCTCGTCAGCGAGCCCGAGGCCGAAGTGACCCCGGAGCCTGCCGCCGAGCCGGAGCCGGCACCCGAGCCTGAGCCCGCCCCGAAGCGCCGGGTCGCCGCGCACGTGCCGGTGTTCGCCGCGCCGTCGCCGATCTTCCTGCCGCCGGAGCCGGTGGCCGCCAAGCCCGCGCGCAAGGCCGAGCCGGTCCGCAAGCCGGAGCCCGAGCCCGTCGCCGAGGTGGACGAGGACGTCGAGGACGAGCAGGCGCAGGCCGAGGGCGCCGACACCGGCGATGACGGTGACGACTCCGGCCGCCGCCGCCGTCGTCGCGGCCGCCGTGGCCGTGGCCGTGGCAAGGGCGCCGAGGACAACGCCGACGAGGGCGACGAGCAGTCCGAGCCCGCCGAGAAGTCCGGCGACGAGGATGCCGAAGCGGTGGTCGAGGCCGTCGCCGAAAGTGACGACACCGAGGCCGACACGGACGCCGGAGACGCCGACGGCGGCACCAAGCGCCGTCGCCGCCGTCGCCGCCGCAAGGGTGGCGAGGACGACGGCGACGTCGCCACCGGCGACGACCCGCCGAACACCGTCGTGCACACCCGACCCGCCAAGGGCGAGGCCACCGAGCGACCCGAGCGCGGTGAGCGTGAGCGCCCCGCCGCCCGCGACGAGGTGCGCAGCGTGCGCGGCTCGACGCGGCTGGAGGCCAAGCGCCAGCGCCGCCGTGACGGCCGCGAGGCCGGTCGCCGCCGCGCGCCGATCCTGTCCGAGGCCGAGTTCCTCGCCCGCCGCGAGTCGGTCGAGCGGGCCATGATCGTCGCCGAGCGCGGCGAGTCGACGCAGATCGGCGTGCTGGAAGACGGCGTGCTGGTCGAGCATTTCGTGACCTCGTCGGGCACCGGCTCGATCGTCGGCAACGTCTACCTCGGCCGCGTGCAGAACGTGCTGCCGTCGATGGAGGCCGCCTTCATCGACATCGGCCGCGGCCGCAACGCCGTGCTCTACGCCGGTGAGGTCGACTGGGACGCCGCGGGCCTCGAAGGCAAGGCGCGCAAGATCGAGCAGGCACTCTCCAGTGGCGACAGCGTCCTCGTGCAGGTCACGAAGGACCCGATCGGCCACAAGGGCGCCCGCCTCACCACGCAGATCTCGCTGCCGGGCCGCTTCCTGGTCTACGTCCCGGCCGGCGGTGCCACCGGTATCTCCCGCAAGCTGCCGGAGAACGAGCGCCGCCGCCTCAAGGACATCCTCAAGCGCATCGTCCCCGAGGACGCCGGTGTGATCATCCGCACCGCCTCGGAGGGCATCAGCGAGGAGGAGCTCGGCCGCGACGTCTCACGTCTCAAGACGCAGTGGGACGTCATCAAGGAGAAGGCCGACGCGAGCGCCGGCAAGAAGTCCAGCGCGCCGACCCTGCTCTACGAAGAGCCCGACCTGCTGGTCAAGGTCGTGCGCGACCTGTTCACCGAGGACTTCTCCACACTGGAGATCCAGGGCAACACGGCGTGGGAGACCATCCACACCTACGTCGAGAACGTGGCGCCGGACCTCGCGGACCGGCTCAAGCGCTACACCGGCACCGGCGACGCGTTCCACGACCACCGCATCGACGAGCAGATCACCAAGGCGCTCGACCGCAAGGTCTGGCTGCCCTCCGGTGGTTACCTGGTCATCGACCGCACCGAGGCGATGACGGTCATCGACGTCAACACCGGCAAGTTCACCGGCTCGGGCGGCAACCTCGAAGAGACGGTCACCAGGAACAACCTGGAGTCCGCCGAGGAGATCGTCCGCCAGCTCCGGCTGCGTGACATCGGCGGCATCATCGTCATCGACTTCATCGACATGGTGCTCGAGTCCAACCGCGAGCTCGTGCTGCGCCGCCTGACCGAGTGCCTCGGCCGGGACCGCACGCGGCACCAGGTCGCCGAGGTCACCTCGCTCGGCCTGGTGCAGATGACCCGCAAGAAGATCGGCACCGGCCTGCTGGAGGCCTTCTCCACCTCGTGCGAGCACTGCAAGGGCCGTGGCGTCGTCGTCACGACCGAGCCGCAGCGCACGCCGGGTGGCGGCTCCGGCAACGGTGGCGGCCAGCAGCAGAGCCAGCAGCAGCAGTCGTCTTCGGGTGGCGGTGGCGGCGGTTCGCGCCGCTCGCGCAACCGTGGCGGCGGCAAGGCCGACGAGGCCGAGCAGCAGCAGGCCGCCAAGGTGGAGGCTCCGACGCCCGAGCAGCGTGAGTCGGTCGTCTCGGCCGTGCAGGCCATCGCCAACGCCGCCAAGGCGAAGGACGAGGAGCACGCCGCGCTGAACGGCCACGCTCACGTCACCGAAGAGCCGTCACAGGAAGTGACGAGTGAGGCCGCTGAGGTCGTCGAGGCCGAAGAAGCCCCCGAAACCACGGTCGAGGTGACCGAAGCGGCCGAGGCCGCCGAGGTGCCCGAGACCGCGGAGGTCACGGAAGAAGCCCAGGTGGAAGCCGCTTCGTCGGCGACTACGGACTTCATCCCCGAAGAGCCCGCTCCCGAGGTCAGCGTCCCGGCTCCGGCCGTGCGCTCGGCCAGGCGGCGGCCGCGCAGGGCGGCTTCCCGCCCGGCAGGCCCGCCGGTCAGCGCGGAGAACCCTTCGTGAACGGGGTTTGACCACCCCGGTGTGACCCCTTTGCAGCACAGCACGTAACCTGTAATGCGGCCCGCCAGTAGAGCGGGCCGCATTGTGCCGGACTTGGACCGCTCATCCCACGGCGGGCCGTCCGCACAATCCCCCACCCGTTGTCGAGTAAGCAGGAGACTCCCGTGTCGGCGTACGCGATCGTCAAGACCGGCGGCAAGCAGTACAAGGTGGCCGTCGGCGACGTCGTCGAGGTCGAGAAGCTCGAGGGCGCGCCTGGTACCGAGCACACCTTCCCCGCCATCCTCATTGTGGACGGCGGCGAAGTGACCACGGACGCAGACGCGTTGGCGAAGGTCTCGGTTACCGGCAAGGTCGTCGAGCAGACCAAGGGTCCCAAGATCCGCATCCACAAGTTCAAGAACAAGACCGGTTACCACAAGCGCCAGGGTCACAGGCAGAAGCTGACCCTCGTCGAGGTCACCGGCATCAACCAGTAAAGGACCCGAGTCAGCATGGCACACAAGAAGGGTGCGTCTAGCTCCCGCAACGGTCGTGACTCCAACGCCCAGCGGCTCGGGGTCAAGCGTTACGGTGGCCAGGAAGTGAACGCGGGCGAGATCCTCATCCGCCAGCGCGGCACCAAGTTCCACCCCGGCGTGAACGTCGGCCGTGGCGGCGACGACACGCTGTTCGCTCTCGCGGCCGGTGCTGTCCAGTTCGGTACGAAGCGTGGCCGCAAGACGGTCAACATCGTTCCGGCCGAGACGGTCGACGCCTGAGTTAAACCTCTGACGAGGGGTGGGGCCGGAATATCCGGTGCCACCCCTCGTTTTGTTTTGTAAGCAGTTTTCGTAGGCAGAGAGGCAGTTCCCATGGCGTCCCGGTTCGTTGACCGCGCGGTCATTCATCTGGCCGCGGGCGACGGTGGGCACGGCTGCGCCTCGGTGCACCGCGAAAAGTTCAAGCCACTCGGCGGCCCCGACGGCGGCAACGGCGGCAACGGCGGTGACGTGCTACTGGTCGTCGACCCGAACGTCCACACGCTGCTCGACTTCCACTTCCGCCCGCACGCCCGCGCAGGCAACGGCAAGCAGGGCGCGGGCGACGACCGCCAGGGCGCGGCGGGGGAGACCCTGACCATGCACGTGCCCAGCGGCACGGTCGTGATGACCGAGGACGGTGAGATCCTCGCCGACCTGATCGGCGCGGGCACCACCTTCGTCGCCGCCCAGGGCGGCCGCGGCGGCCTCGGCAACCGCGCGCTGTCCTCCAAGGCGCGCAAGGCGCCGGGGTTCGCGCTGCTCGGCGAGCCGGGCGAAGAGCGCGACCTGGTGCTGGAGCTGCGCTCCGTCGCCGACGTCGGCCTGCTCGGCTTCCCGTCGGCAGGCAAGTCGTCGCTGATCTCCGTGCTGTCCGCCGCGAAGCCGAAGATCGCCGACTATCCCTTCACGACACTCGTGCCCAACCTCGGCGTGATCACCGCTGGCGAGATCGTCTTCACCATGGCCGACGTCCCCGGCCTGA
Source organism: Amycolatopsis sp. NPDC059657 (assembly GCF_042734395.1). Taxonomy (NCBI): domain Bacteria; kingdom Bacillati; phylum Actinomycetota; class Actinomycetes; order Pseudonocardiales; family Pseudonocardiaceae; genus Amycolatopsis; species Amycolatopsis sp. NPDC059657. The sequence goes on from NZ_JBHWEB010000097.1 coordinate 10,066, forward strand.
TCCCCGGCGCCAGCGAAGGAAAGGGCCTCGGCCTGGACTTCCTGCGCCACATCGAGCGTTGTGCGGTGCTGGTGCACGTCATCGACTGCGCGACCTTCGAAGCGGGCCGCGACCCGCTGTCCGATGTGGACGCGCTCGAAGAGGAACTCGCCCGCTACACGCCCGCGCTCGGCGGCGACCTCGCCGACCGGCCGCGGGTCGCGGTGCTCAACAAGATCGACATTCCCGAGGCCGCCGAGCTGGCCGAGATGGTCCGCCCCGAGCTTGAGGCCCGAGGCCTGCCGGTCTTCGAGATTTCGACCGCTTCACGCGCGGGCCTGCGTGAGCTGACGTTCGCGCTCGGCGCTGTCGTCGAGAAGTACCGTGCCGAGCAGCCGGCGGCCGAGCCGGAGCAGGTCGTCGTGCGGCCGAAGGCGGTCAACGAGGACGAGTTCACCGTCGTGGAGGACCCGTCGGAAGAGGGCGCCTTCATCGTCAAGGGCAACCGGCCCGAGCGCTGGATCCGCCAGACCGACTTCAGCAACGACGAGGCCGTCGGCTACCTCGCCGACCGCCTCAACCGGCTCGGTGTCGAGGACAAGCTCGCCAAGCTGGGCGCACAGCCGGGCAGCCCGGTCACCATCGGCGACGTCCAGTTCGACTGGGAGCCGTCGACGCCGGGCGTGGCGGCCATGATGACCGGCCGTGGCACCGACATCCGGCTGGAGAACAACAACCGGATCGGCGCGTCCGACCGCAAGGAGGCCCGCCGCATCCGTCGTGACGGGCCCGACGAGGTGGCCGGCGAGTGAGCACGACCCGGCAGGCGATCGCCGGAGCACGCCGCCTGGTGGTCAAGGTCGGCTCTTCGGCGCTGACCACGGCGGGGGACGGTCTCGATGTCTCCCGGCTCGACGCGCTGGTCGACGCGTTGTGCGAGCGCATCGCCCGCGACTGCCAGGTCGTGCTGGTCTCCTCCGGCGCGATCGGTGCGGGGCTCGCCCCGTTGTCGCTGGCCAAGCGCCCGCGTGACCTGGCGAGCCAGCAGGCCGCGGCCAGCGTCGGCCAGCTCGCGCTGGCGCACGCGTACGCCGAGTCGTTCGGCCGGTATTCGCTCACGGTCGGCCAGGTACTGCTGACCTCCGACGACGTCGTCCGGCGCGCGCACTACCGCAACGCGCAGCGCACCTTCGACCGGCTGCTCGCGCTGGGCGCGGTGCCGGTCGTCAACGAGAACGACACCGTTGCCACGGAAGAGATCCGGTTCGGCGACAACGACCGGCTCGCCGCACTGGTCGCGCATCTCATCGGTGCCGACGCACTCGTCCTTCTGTCCGATGTGGACGCCCTGTATGACGGGGATCCCCGCGATGGAGCCACTCGCAAGATCGCCGAGGTCAACGGTCCGTCCGATGTGGACGGAATCACCGTCGGCATGTCCAGCTCCGGCCTCGGCACCGGCGGCATGGTCTCCAAGCTCGCCGCCGCCAGGACGGCCGCGGGCGCCGGCATCCCGGTGCTCCTCGCTTCCGCGGCGGACGCGGGCAAGGCGCTCGCCTCCGCCGACGTCGGCACGGCCTTCGCCGCCGCCGATTCCCGGCTCTCCGCCCGCCGTTTCTGGCTCGGCTATGCGGCCGACCCGAGCGGTGTCCTCAAACTCGACGACGGCGCGGTCACCGCGGTCGTCCGTCGCCGCCGGTCACTGCTGGCGGCGGGTATCACCGGCGTCGAGGGTGACTTCCAGGCAGGCGACGTCGTCGATCTCGCCACCCCGGCCGGTCGCGTGGTCGCGCGCGGAGTCGTCGGCTTCGACGCCATCGAACTCCCCGAGCTCATCGGCCGCTCCAGCCACGAACTCCCGGCCGAGCAGCGCCGCGAGGTCGTGCACGCCGACGACCTAGTCCCGCTTCGCTAGGGCTTTCACGAGCCGGGTCAGCTGCTCGGCGTAGGCCTCGGTGAACTCCGGTGACGTCGGATCGAGGCCGGTGGCCGCCCGCGCGACGCGCGCGAACGCGAACGGCGCGCTCGCCGTCGCGATGAGCGCGAGCAGCAGGAACCCGGGATCGAGGTCGTCGGGGAAGTCCCCGGCCGCCTGCCGGGCGCGCATGTAGTCGACCTGCCGCTGCATGAACTCACGCTGCGCGTCGAAGCCGACATCGCTGTCTTCGAGGTTCTCCCAGACGAACAGCCTCGCCGCGTCCCGGTCGGCCGGTCCGACGAAGACGAACTGGCGCAGCACGTCGGCCAGCGGGGTCGTCGGATCGGTGATCGCCGAGTTGTTCCGGTATCCCGACGCGGTCAGCTCGTTGTACAGGCCTTCCTTGCCGCCGAAGTAGTACGAGATCAGCTGCTTGTTGACGCCCGCGCGGTCCGCGATGTCGCTCACGCGGGTCGCCGCGTAGCCCTTCGCGCCGAACTCCGCTTTCGCGGCCTCGACGATCTTCGCCTTGGTCCGCTCTGGGTCGCGCTGCCGCTCGGCGGGCGCTCTACGGGGAGTCACGTCGGTCAGCCTAGCCGATGACTCAATCAAATCTCTGGTTGACTTAATCATCCATTCGGTTGATAGTGGTCTCATCAAACGAGACCAGGGGGTATCGAGATGACTTTCCACGTGGCGATCATCGGCGGTGGCACGGGTGGCCTCTGCCTGGCGCACGGACTGCGCGAGGCCGGCGTCAGCGTCGCGGTGTACGAGCGGAGCCGCACCCGCACCGAGCGGCTGCAGGGCTACCGCGTGCACCTCAACCCGCATGGCGCGGCCGCGTTGCACGAGTGCCTGCCGCCGAAGCTGTGGCGGCGGTTCGTCGAGACGACCAGCAAGCGTGGCGGCGACTACGTGTTCCTCACCGAGCAGTTGACCGAGCTGATGCGGATCGAAAACGCGCTGAGCTCGAGCCCGGACCCGGTCAACGCGCACCATGGGGTCAGCCGGATCACGCTGCACCAGGTGCTGTCGTCGGGGCTTGAAGACGTGCTGCACTACGACAAGACGTTCGTTCGCTACGAGCAGGCCTCGACCGGCCGGGTGGTCTGCCACTTCGAGGACGGCACCACCGCCGAGGCGGACTTGGTCGTCGGCGCGGACGGCGCGAATTCGCGGGTGCGCAAGCAGTTCCTGCCGCACGCGAAGCGCGTCGACACCGGCATCCGGGCCATCGCGGGCAAGTTTCCGCTGACGGAGGAAACGCGCAAGCTGGTGCCTGAGCGGCTGATCGACGGCCCGAACAGCGTGTTCCCGCCGCACGGCTGCGGCTTCTTCACCGCGCCGCACGAGTTCGACGGCGGCGAGAACGACGGATCGGCCGAGGTCGACGACGTGCTGTTCGACAACACCGGCAGCTACGTCATGTGGGCCTATGGCGCGAGCGCGAAGCGTTATGCCGACGGACTGTCCGAAATGGACGGCGCGGCCTTGAAACAGGCCGTGCTCGAGCAGATCGAGGCCTGGCACCCCGCCTTCGTGCGGATGGTCTCCGAGTCACCTGAAGGCTCGATCTCCCTGATGCGGATCCAGACTTCGGAGCCGGTCGAGCCGTGGCCGACGTCATCGGTCACCCTGCTCGGTGACGCGATCCACAGCATGACGCCGATGCGCGGCATCGGTGCCAACACCGCGCTGCGGGACGCGCAATTGCTGTGCCGCAACCTGGTCGCGGCCTCCTTCGGCGAGATGACCGTCACCGAAGCCGTTTCCCTGTACGAGACCAGGATGCGTGACTACGGATTCGAGGCGGTGCGCACGTCGCTCAAGGCGGCCGAGCAGTTCGTCTCGGAGAACCGCGTCGGCCGCACCATGGCGAAGGGCATGTTCCGGTTCATCGAGGCGGTGCCGCCCTTGAAGCGCCGCATGTTCGCCGATCAGAAGGACTAGAGGCGCTTAGGCGTCTCGATGCCTAGTAAGGACAGCCCGAGCACGAGAGCGTCCGAGGTCAGGCGGGCCAGTGAGAGCCTGGACTTCCTGATCTCGGCGTTCTCTTCTTGGAGCACTGGGCAATGCGAGTAGAACTGCGAGAACGCCGTCGCGAGATCGTAGAGATACGTGCACAGCTTATGAGGCGCGTAGCTCTCCAGGGTGGCCGCGAAAGCGCTCGGAAACCGCAGCAGCGTCAGTAGCAGCTCACGTTCCTGCGGCTTGGTAAGCAGAATCGGCCCGCCGTCCTCGTCCGTCTTGGCGAGGATGCTCCGGCCCCGTGCGTTGGCGTACTGGAGGTAGACGTTGGTGTTGCCCTCCATCGCCAGCATCCGGTCATAGCTGAACGTGTAGTCCCGCTCGCGGTCGCTCGACAGGTCCGCGTACTTCGCCGCGCCGATGCCGATCGCCCGCGCCACGGCCGCCTGCTCGGCTTCGGGCAGGTCACTGCGCTCGGCGACGATCGAGGCCGCCCGGTCGACGGCTTCGGTCAGCAGCTCGACCAGCCGGATCGACTTGCCGGCCCTGGTCTTCATCATCTTGCCGTCGTCACCGAGCACGGACCCGAAGCCGAGATGTTCCGCGTGATGCTCGTCGGTGAGCCATCCCGCCTGGCGGCACACGGCGAACAGCATCGCGAAGTGCTGGGCTTGGGGCGTCCCGACGACATAGAGCAGGTCGGTGGCGCCGCGTTCCCCGGTCCAGTACCGGAACGTGGCGAAGTCGGTGGCCGCGTAGCCGTAGCCACCGTCCCGCTTCCGCACGATCAGCGGCAGCCGGTCGCCCTCCCGGTTGGTGAATCCCTCCGGGAACACACACACCGCGCCGTCGCTGATCTCGGAAATGCCTTCGAGGGACTCCACGATCCCGTCGAGATAAGGGTTGTAGAAGCTCTCGCCGTAGACGTCGTCCCGGGTCAGCCCGATGCCGAGCAGTTCGTAGACCTCGTCGAAGTGCTTGAGTGATTCGTCGACCAGCTGCCGCCAGCGTTCGAGGGTCGGCTCGTCACCGCTCTGCAGCAGCACGACCCGTTTCCTGGCCCGGTCGGCGAAGTCGGGGTCGGCGTCGAACCTGGCCCTGGCCTCGCGGTAGAAGGCGTTGAGGTCGGCGATGTCGCCGGTGACCTCGGGCAGGTGCTCGATGAGCATGCCGAACGGCGTGCCCCAGTCGCCGAGATGGTTGTGGGGGAGCACCTCGTGCCCGGCGAACCGCAGCATCCGCGCGAGCGCGTCGCCGATGATGGCGGACCGCAGGTGCCCGACGTGCATCTCCTTGGCGACATTGGGGCTGCCGTAGTCGATCGCGATCCGCCGCGGCGCGGCTTCGGGCACGCCGAACCTGGGATCCTCCAGCAACGCGTTCGCCTTGTCCTGCAAGGCTTCCGTGCTCAGCACGAGGTTGACGAACCCCGGCCCGGCGACGGTCACCTCACCGAGCAGGTCGGCGGAATCCAGGTGCTCGACGAGCTGGGCGGCGATCTCACGCGGTGCCTTGCCGAGCCTCTTGCCGAGGCTCATCGCGACGTCGCACTGATAGTCGACACCGGCGCGAGCGGACGGTCGGACCAGTGCTTCTTCGGGGGTGAGCACCAGTCCTGTCGCCGCTTGGATGGCGCGGGTGACCCGCCCAGCCAGCTCGATACCGAGGTCGCCGTTCATGCGCGCACCGTAGCCGCCGGTGACGCTGAGGTCCACTCGTTTACCTGAGCTCGCTGGCCTTCGTCTCCGGCAGCCGCGAGATCACCACGAACGCGATGGCGGCGCCCGCGGCGACGTACCAGAAGAAGACCGTCGACATCCCCGCGTTCGACAGCAGCTTGATCACCAGCGGCGCGGTCCCGCCGAACAAGGCGACCGTCAGGTTGTACCAGGCGCCGATCCCGAGCCCGCGCAGTTCGGTCGGGAACAGCTCGCTCATGATCGCGGGCGCGATCGAGGTCATGGCCGTGTACAACGCCAGCCCCACGCAGAAGACGAGCAGCAGGTTCCAGAACCCCGGCTTGACCAAAGTGGACAGCGGCACGATCACGATCGCCGTCGCGGCCGACCACACCAGCAGCTGCGGCTTGCGCCCGACGCGGTCGGCCAGCGCGCCCATCGGATACTGCAGCGCCACGAACAGCGCGGTCGCGATGGACAACGCCAGGAACACGTCCACCGCGTCGGCCTTGCGCGTGGTGACGGCGAACGGCGTCAGCGCGCTGAAGAAGGTGTAGTAGCAGAGCGTCGAGAGCATGCTGAAGCCGACGACCTGGCCCACCGCCTTCGGGTGCTCCTTGATGGTGAGCAGCAACGGGCGCTTGACCTTCTCGGCCTTCTCGCGGTTCCGCTCGAATTGCTCGGTTTCGGCGAGACTCCGCCGCAGCCACAGTCCGATCAGGCCGAGAATGCCGCCGAGCAGGAACGGGATCCGCCAGCCGTACGAGCCCAGATCGGCCTTGCTCATCGTCTTCGACAGCACGAACCCGAGCACCGACGCGACCAGCACCGCCGACCCGGTCGAGATGTAGAAGAACGCCGAGTACCGGCCCCGCCGTTCCTTCGGCGCGATCTCCGCCAGGTACGCCGACGCGTTGGACACCTCGCCGCCGAGCGAAAGCCCCTGCGCGACCCTTGCGAGCAGCAGCAGGATCGGCGCCAGCCACCCGACCTGCGCGAACGTCGGCAAGATCGCGATCGCCACCGATCCGCCCGCCATCAGCACGATGGTCAGGATCATGGCGGGCTTGCGCCCCTTCAGATCCGCGAACCGCCCGAGCAGCACCCCGCCGAGCGGCCGGAAGAAGAACGCGAGCGCGTAGGTCGCGAACGTGTTGATCTGCGCCAGCGCGTCATTGCCTGCCGGGAAGAACGCGGTGGCGAAGTAGATGCTGAACGTCGCGTAGATGGTCCAGTCGAACCATTCGAGCGCGTTGCCCACGCTCGCCGCGAACAGTTTCCGCACCGGCAGCCGATGCTCGACCTGTGTTTCTAGCGCCACCCCGGCCACCTTCCCAGCTCAGTGGACGGCACTTTGCCAGATGCCCCACTATCCGGGAAGTGCCTCACGATTCGTCGTGAGTTGGTATAGCCGGTTCTGGTGGACTCGGACTCGACCGCGAACTCGTGCCCGTCATTTGGGGCGGTCGCGGCGGAGGCTGGCCGCGTCACGGCGCAGCCGGTCCATGCGCTCGCTGATGGCGGTGACCTGGTCGGCCAGTGCGCCGTGCTGTCCGGTCAGATGCGGATGCGCGTCGCTCAGCGGGGCGAGCAAAGAGGCCGCGTCGTCATCGCCGAGCGCGTCGCCGAGCCGGTCGGCGCTGCGCTGGGCCGCCGCGCCCAGTCCGCCGAGCGCGCTGACCTGACCGGCGAGTTTCCGCAGTGTCGCCGAGTTCTCGCGCGCCCAGGCCGCTACCGCGCGGTCGCCTGCCCGCTTGTCGCGTTGCGCGTCGACCCGCGCTTCGCCGGTGCTCTCACCGGTGACGGAAGGCTGCAAGCGCAGATATCGGCGCTCGGCGGCCTGGCGGCTCGCCACGCCGAGCGCGGGCGCCAGCGCCGCCCAGCTCGTGCCATTCGTGCGGGCCGCGGTGATGAGCTCGGGCTCCCAGGTCGCCAGCTCGTCGCGGAGCAGACGCAACGTGGTCAGCGCCCAGAGCAGCCGCTCGGCGTCCGGTTCGCCCGCGCGCACGCTCTGGATCTCGGTCAGCGCTTCGAGTGGGTCCATGGTTGTCATCCTTTTGACGACGTTCTACTTGTCATCGTTTGGATGACATGTTAGAACAGTGGTGCGTGTTGACACCAGACCGGACAACAGGAGGTGGAACCCGATGTTGATGCGCACCGACCCGTTCCGCGACTTCGACCGCTTCGCCCAGCAGGTTTTCGGATCCCCGGGCACCTGGTCGAAGCCCGCCGTCATGCCGATGGACGCCTACCGCTCCGGCGACGAGTTCGTGGTCTGCTTCGATCTTCCCGGCGTGGATCCGTCGGCCATCGAGCTCGACGTCGAACGCAACGTGCTCACCGTGAAGGCCGAACGCCGCCCGCTGCCGAGTGGCGACGACGTGCAGATGCAGGTCTCCGAGCGGCCGCTGGGCGTGTTCTCCCGCCAGCTCTTCCTCGGCGACACTCTCGACACCGAGCGCATCGACGCCGCCTACGACTCAGGTGTGCTGACGTTGCGCATCCCGATCGCCGAGAAGGCGAAACCACGCCGGATCACCATTTCCCAGGCCGACAGCGAGCGCAAGGAGATCAAGGCGTGAGTGCTCGGGTGGCCGCGCCGCCGGGCGCGGCCACCCGGCCTTCGCTCTGTCCCCGCGCACGAAAGCGATCTGTACCAGTGACCCACTCGATCGACATGAGTCTGGACGACCCCGTTGTCTCCGTGGGGCTGCGCGAATATCTGAGCGCGGTCGCCACCGAACTCGGTGTCGGGCTGGAGTCGTGCACCATCGACTGTGACCTGCCACGCTCGGCCTATCTGGCACTCGACTGGCGGCTGGACCGGTTTCCCGGCCGCGACCTCGCCCTGCTCTGGGACGAGCGGCATGGCTGGTCCGCCGCCATCGAAACCCATTCCGGCGAAGACCTCATCGTGCTGAGCTATCTCGGCGGAGACTCCGTGCTTCCCGCGCCGGACACGGTCGCCCGGTTCGTCGCCGCACTGCGCGCCGGCGACCATTCGGCTGGCCGCCCCGACCCACCCGCCCTCCGCGACGCGGGCCAGGGGCTCGCCGATGACCTGCGGCCGTATCTGGTCTGACTCAAGCCGTTGTGGCCAAAGCGAAGGGCAGCACCGCGGACGCTCCCGCCTGGCGCAGCAGGCGAACGCCGAGCGTCATCGTCCACCCGGTGTCGATGAAATCGTCGACCAGCAGCACCGGCCCGTCGAGTGCGGCGACCCGTGCCGCCACGTCCTCGGGCAGGCTCAGCCGCCGCCACAGGTCCGCGAGCCGCTGCGCGCTGTTGGCCTGCCGCGGCGGCGGGCCGTCGGCGGCGAGGGTGCCGAGGTACTCCAGCCTGCCGATGGCCGAAAGCCGCAACGCCAGGTCGTCGCCGAGCGTCGGCCGGGTGACCGACGGGATCCCGACCACGGCAACCGGCCGCTGCTCCCATTTCCACGACGCGAGCACCGAAACGCACGCTTCGAACACCGAGTCCGGAACCTCGCTGTCACCGGCCGAAGCCCCGACCAGCTCGCGAAGCCGCGTGCCCCAGCCGACATCGGTCAGCCGTCCCAGCGCACGTCCAGGTGCGGCTTGATCGCCGGCCGGGATCTTGCCCGACAGCGGAACGCCGAGCCCGGACATCCCCGTCGGCCACATCTTGCGCGCGTCGACATCCACGCCCGGCCGCTGCAGCCGCTGTTCCGTCGTGCGCACCGATTCGGCGGAAACCGTTGCCTGCCAATGCTCTCCGGTGCAGTTGTCACACCGGCCGCACGGCGCGGCCTCGGGGTCGTCGAGCTGGCGGCGCAGGAACTCCATCCGGCAGCCAGTGGTCTGCTGGTAGTCCAGCATCGCCTGCTGCTCGGTGTTCCTGGCGACGGCGACGCGCTCGTACCGTTCCGCGTCGTAACTCCACGGCCGGCCGGTGCTCTCCCAGCCACCCTTGACCCGGCGGACGGCACCGTCCACGTCGAGCACCTTGAGCACCATTTCCAGCCGTGACCGGGAAAGCTCGACCACCGGCTCCAGCGCGGCCGTCGACAGTGGACGGCCGGCGCCCGCCAGCGCGGTGAGCACCTGGGTGACCCTGGCCTCGCTGGGGAAGGCGAGCGAGCCGAAGTAGGCCCAGATCTCCCTGTCCTCGCTGCCGGGCAGCAGGATCACCTCGGCACGCTGCACACCACGCCCGGCACGGCCGACCTGCTGGTAGTACGCGATGGGGGAGGACGGCGCGCCGAGATGCACCACGAAACCCAGGTCCGGCTTGTCGAAACCCATGCCCAGCGCGGAAGTCGCGACCAGCGCCTTGACGCGGTTGGCCAGCAGGTCGTCCTCGGCCGCCGCGCGGTCGGCAGGCTCGGTCTTGCCGGTGTACGCCGAGACGGTGTAGCCGCGATCCGACAGCAGGCTCGCGACGTCGTGCGCCGCCGCGACGGTCAGCGTGTAGATGATCCCGGAGCCGGGCAATTCGTCGAGATGCTCGGCGAGCCACGCCAGCCGTGCCTGCGCCGTCGGCAGCGCGCATACGGCCAGCCGCAGGCTTTCGCGGTCGAGCGGTCCACGCAGGACGAGCGTGTCCGTGCCGGTGCCGATCCCGAGCTGGTCGGAAACGTCGGTGACCACGCGGTTGTTGGCCGTCGCGGTGGTGGCGAGCACCGGCACGCCCTCGGGCAGATCGGTGAGCAGCGTGCGCAGGCGCCGGTAGTCCGGCCGGAAGTCGTGACCCCAGTCGGAGATGCAGTGCGCCTCGTCGACCACGAGCAGCCCGGCGGTGGCGGTCAGCTTCGGCAGCACGGTGTCACGGAAATCGGGGTTGTTGAGCCGTTCCGGGCTCACCAGCAGCACGTCGACCTCACCGCCGGCGATGAGCGCCTGCACGTTGTCCCACTCCTGCACGTTGGCGGAGTTCATCGTGGTCGCGTGGATCCCGGCGCGCGCGGCGGCCGAGATCTGGTTGCGCATCAGCGCGAGCAGCGGCGAGATGATCACCGTCGGCCCGGCGCCCTGCTCACGCAGCAGCGCGGTCGCGAGGAAGTACACCGCCGACTTGCCCCAGCCGGTCCGCTGCACCACGAGCGCGCGGCGCCGATGCGCGACGAGTGCCTCGATGGCGGTCCACTGGTCTTCGCGCAGTGTCGCCGACTCGCCCGCCAGAGCTCGCAGAAGGGTCTCGGCCCGCTCGCGGAGTGCGTTTGTGTCCACGCTCCAGGCTTACCCCATCGGTCCGACAGTTCTCGGGCGGGGCACTCGAACCAAGGAGTGTGACTCAGATCACATTCTCGCGGAGCGTCATAGAACCGGGCGGGGGCACTCTCCCTCACGTGCAGGCCCGCAAGGGCGAATGCACCCGACGGTTCCCCCAGGCCGCCGGTCGAGCGCGGTGCGTGGGGAAGCCTTTACCGGGGAGCGGGGAGGCCGCGCCACGCACCGCGTTTCCGGCTCGGACCGCTTCGCGCCCGTCGCCGCGGTCATTTAGGCTGCGCTCTCATGTCACCACGGCGGATCGGGGTCATGGGCGGCACTTTCGACCCCGTGCACCACGGCCACCTGGTCGCGGCCAGTGAGGTTCAGTCGCGCTTCGGTCTCGACGAGGTGATCTTCGTCCCCACCGGCCAGCCGTGGCAGAAGACCGACCGCGTGGTCACGAAGGCCGAGGACCGCTATCTGATGACGGTCATCGCGACCGCGTCCAACCCCGTCTTCTCGGTCAGCAGGGTCGACATCGACCGCGGCGGCCAGACCTTCACGGTCGACACCCTGCGCGATCTGCACGCCGAGTACCCGGACGACCAGCTCTTCTTCATCACCGGAGCCGACGCCCTCGAACAGATCCTGACCTGGCGAAACGCCGACGAACTCTTCGACTTCGCGCATTTCATCGGCGTCACCAGGCCCGGCTACCGGCTCAATTCGCACCATCTGCCGAGCGGCAAGGTGAGCCTGATCGAGGTCACCGCGATGGCGATCTCCTCGACGGCCTGCCGCAAACGCGTCGAGAAGGGCGAGCCGGTCTGGTACCTCGTGCCGGACGGTGTCGTGCGCTACATCGACAAGCGCCGCCTCTATCGCGCCGACCAGTAGCTTTCGGGCGCCCCGGACCGGCCCGGTACCCTCAGCGGGCATATCCGTATACCCGAGGGAGCACTGTGGTAGCCACGTCCGAGGCACGAAAGCTGGCCATAGCGGCCGCACACGCGGCGGCGGACAAGAAGGCCAGCGACGTCGTCGTGCTGGACGTGTCCGACCAGCTCGTCATCACCGACGCCTTCGTCATCGCCTCCGCCGCCAACGAGCGCCAGGTCGGCTCGATCGTCGACAACGTCGAAGAGCAGCTCCGTATCGCGGGCCACAAGCCGGTCCGCCGTGAAGGTGCCCGCGAGGGCCGCTGGGTGCTGCTGGACTACGTCGACGTCGTCGTGCACGTCCAGCACCAGGAGGAGCGTTCGTTCTACGGCCTGGAGCGGCTGTGGAAGGACTGCCCCCAGATCGAGGTCGAAGGCCTGGAGCTCGCACCCGCCGACGACGCGGCCGAGGGGCAAGGGGCCTAGTGACCGTGAAGCGCCTGGTGCTGTGGCGGCACGGCGAGACCGACTACAACGCCGCCGGCCGGATGCAGGGCCACCTGGACTCGGCGTTGACGCCGATCGGCTGGAACCAGGCGCGTTTCGCCGTGCCCGCGCTGGCGCGGTTTTCCCCCGACCTGGTCATCGCGTCCGACCTGCGTCGTGCCACTGACACCGCGACGGTGCTCACCGAGGGCATCGGTGTCCCGCTGCGCATCGACAAGCGTCTCCGCGAGACGCATCTCGGTGAGTGGCAAGGCCTTACCGGCGAACAGGTCGACGAGGCGTACCCGGGCGAGCGTAAGCGCTGGCGCCTGGACTCGACCTGGGCGCCGCCGGGCGGCGAGTCCAGGGTGGACGTCGCCAACCGCTCGCAGGAGGTCGTGCTCGACCTGCAGCGTGACGGCAGCGAGCCGGATGACACGGTGCTGCTCGCCACGCACGGCGGCCTGATCATCGCGCTGACCGGGCGGCTGCTCGGCCTGCCGATCGAGAGCTGGCCGACGCTGGGCGGCATCGCGAACTGCCACTGGGTCGAGCTCGGCAGGCGTGACGGGATCTGGCGGCTGCACGCCTACAACGCCGGGATGACCGGTTAACGACCGCAAGTCGCCACGCCTGCTGGTCTTCGGCGACTCGCTCTGCTTCTACGGCCCCGAGGGCGGACTTCCGGCCGACGACGCGCGGATCTGGCCCAATGTGCTGGCCGAGTCGCTCGGCGGCAGCGCCGACCTGGTCGCGGGCCTCGGCTGGACGGCCCGCGACGCATGGTGGTCTATCACCGGCGACCCGCGCGTCTGGGCCGAGCTGCATCACGCCGACGCCGTCGTCCTCGCGGTGGGCAGCATGGACACACTGCCGTCTCCGCTGCCGACCTACCTGCGGACGGGGCTGCGCTACCTGCGGCCGGACCCGCTTCGCCGCGTCGTGCGCAAGGCTTATCTCGGTGCGCAACCGTGGCTCGCCAGGGTCACCCGGGGGAGGCCCGCGGTGCTGCCAGCGAAGCTCACCGTCCACTATCTCGACACCGCCGTCGGCGCGTTGCGCGTGGTGCGGCCGGACTTGCCGATCGTCGGCATGCTGCCCGGCGTCCACCGCGCCGCGTCCTATGGCTACGTGCACACGGCCAGGGCGGGAGCCACCGCGGCGATGACGGCGTGGTCGCGGAAGGCAGGCGTGCCGTTGCTCGATCTGGCTTCGGTGATCGGCGATCACGTGCTGAGCGGACGCGGCAATCCCGACGGCATGCACTGGGGCTGGGAGGGCCACGCCGATGTCGGCCACGCGATGGCCGACCTGATCAAGCCATTGCTGCCCCCGGCACCGTAGGCTGACCGCGTGCCGGTCGCCGTTGTCACGGATTCCACAGCCCACCTGCCGGAGGGCTTCGCAGACCGGCATTCGATCCGCGTCGTCCCGCTGCACGTGCTCATCGACGGGGTCACCGCGCTCGACGGCGTCGAGGTCGGTCCGGTCGCGCTCGCCGAGGCGCTCGGCACCCGCAAGATCGTCACCACGTCACGTCCGACCCCCGGCGAGTTCGTGGCCGTTTTCCGGCAGGCGCTGGCCGACGGCGCGGACGCGGTCGTCTCGGTGCACCTGTCCCGCGAACTCTCCGGTACCTGGGAAGCAGCCGTGCTGGCCGCGCAGGAAGTCGGCCCCGACCGGGTGCGCGTCGTCGACTCCCGCACCACCGCGATGGGCCTCGGCTTCGCCACCCTCCACGCCGCCAACGCCGCCGCCGCAGGCGCCTCGCCCGCCGAAGTGGAAGCCGCCGCGGTCGACGCGGCCAAGTGCTCGGAAACCCTGTTCGTGGTGGAGACGCTCGACCATCTCCGCCGTGGCGGGCGGATCGGTCCCGCGGCCGCGCTGCTGGGCACCGCACTGGCCGTCAAACCGGTGCTGCACATGGCGGAGGGCCGCATCCTGCCGCTGGAGAAGGTCCGCACGATGAACCGCGCGATCGCCAGGCTGGTGGAACTGGCGGTCAACGCCGCGGGGTCCGACGACGTCGAACTCGCCGTGCACCACCTCGCTTCCCCTGAACGGGCCGTGGAATTGGCGAACCGCCTCGAGGAGCGGATCCCGCGTTCCGGCGGCTGCGTGGTATCCGAGATCGGCGCGGTCATCGGTGCGCACACCGGCCCCGGCGTCTTGGGCGTCGTCGTCCAGCACATGACGAAAACCCTTTAGCCGCAACGCTTTCCACCTTCGCCGGCGGGTGTTCCCGCTCGTATAGCACACCACCCCGACAAAAACCCCCGCCCGCGCCCCGTCCCTCCCCGACTTGTCCACATCGACCCACTTATCCACAGCTCCCCCCATCCTCACTGGCCCCGCCCACCCCCGGCCTCCTAACGTCGATCGTGTGTTCGACCCATCCGCCCGTGAACCGGGCTCACCCCAGTTGGTCCAGCTGGCCGCGCAAGCCTCGGCGAAAGCCGAGGCGGCGGACCAGGAAACCCGAATCCATCCCGCACGCGGGACACCCTTGAGCAGGCTGGCCGAGCGGTGGCTACCCGCTTCGGTGGCCGGTGCCCCCGGCTCGGTCCGCCGTCGGCGGCTCGCGGTCGCCGCCGCGCTCGCGGGCGTGGTGAGTGTCGTGCTCACCAGCGTCGTGCTGCTCGGTGATCCCGAGCCGCACGAGAGTCCGCCCGCGTTGCCGTCCGCGAGCCCGGTCGCGGCGAAGGCCGTGGTGGCCCCGCCGCCGGAGCTGGTGGTCAGCGTGGTCGGCAAGGTGGCCACTCCCGGCCTGGTCACGGTGCCCGCGGGAGCGCGCGTCGCCGACGCGGTCGCCAAAGCGGGCGGCCCGTCGCCCGGCGTCGACCTCACCGGTCTCAACCTGGCGCGCAAGCTCGCCGACGGCGAGCAGATCGCGGTCGGTGCCGGAGTGCAGGCCGGCGCTGTGCCTGCGGACGGCGCGCCCGCCAAGGTCGACCTCAACACCGCGACGGCCGAGCAGCTGGACACCTTGACCGGCGTCGGCCCGGTGATGGCGAAGCGCATCCTCGACTGGCGCGCGAAGCACGGCCGGTTCACCTCGGTCGAGCAACTGCGCGACGTGGATGGCATAGGAGAAGGGAAATTCTCGAAGCTGCGTGATCAGGTGGCCGTGTCATGAGGCCTGCGAAGCGCTGGGCCATACCCGAAAAGACGGAAGCCCAGCACGACCTCAGGCTGGCCCCGGCGGCGATCTCGATCTGGCTGGGCGCCATCGCGGGCGCGATGTTCGGCTGGTGGATGGCGCTGGTCTCCGGTGCGCTGTCCGCGGTGGCCGCGATCGTGGTACTCACCAGGTTCCGGGGTCGCGATCCGACCTTCCGCGCGGCGGCCGTGGCCGTGCTCGTGTGCGGCCTCGTGATGGCGGGCCCGCTCGCGATCCGGCTGCTCCGCGCGGAGGAGGACGCGGTCCGCCCGCTCGCGGCCCGTGGTGAAACCGTGGTGGCCGGGGTGATGCTGATCGATCGGCCGCGGCCGATCCGCGGCCCGGGATTCGCGGGCATGCGGGCGGGCACCCGGTCGGTGCTGCTGGCGGCGGAACTCGAGCGGGTCGAGGTCGCCGGGCGTCCGGTGCGCTCGACCGGGCGGGTGCTGCTGATCGCGTCGGCGGCGGGCTGGCTGGACCTGCTGCCAGGCCAGCGGGTGACCGCCACCGGCGTGCTCGCGCCGTCGACGCAGGACACCGCGCTCACGGTCGCCGTGGTGTCGGTGCGCGGGCCGCCGGCGGAGGTGGGCGCCGCGCCCTGGTGGCAGCGGGTGGCCGAGACGATGCGAGCCGGGCTCAGAACGGCATGCCAAGGCCTGTCCGAAGAAGCCGCCGGTCTGCTGCCGGGGCTGGCGATCGGCGACACGGGTGCGTTGTCGCCGCGGGTGGAACGCGAGTTCCTCACCGCGGGGATGACGCATCTGACCGCCGTCAGCGGGAGCAACGTCGCGATCGTGTGCGGTGCGGTTCTGGTGCTGCTGCGGGCTTTCCGGCTCGGGCCACGGTTCTCCGCCGTGGCGGCCGGCGCGGCGCTGGCCGGGTTCGTGGTGCTCGCCGGGCCGGACCCGAGTGTGCTGCGAGCCGGGGTGATGGGCGGCATAGGCCTGCTCGCGCTGGCGCTCGGCAGGTCGGGTTCGGTGCTGTCGGCCCTGTCGGTCGCCGTGTGCGGGCTGGTGGTCTACGACCCGGCCATGGCGGTGAACCTCGGGTTCGCGCTGTCGGTGCTCGCCACGGCGGGGCTGGTGCTGCTGGCGCCACGCTGGGCCGAGGTGCTGACCAGGCGCGGCGTGCCCGCCGGGCTCGCCGCCGGGCTGATGGTGCCGCTCGCCGCGTTCGTCGTGACGGCGCCGGTGCTGGCGGGCATGGCCGGTCGGCTCAGCCTGGTGTCGGTGGTGGCCAACGTGGTCGCGGCGCCGGTCGTCGCGCCCGCGACCGTGCTCACCGTGTTCGCGACGGTCGTGGCGGTCTTCTGGCCTGGTGCGGCGCATGTGCTGGTCATGCTGGCCGAGCCGGAAGCGAATTGGCTGATCGCCGTCGCGAGGCATGCGGCCCGTGCGCCCGGCGCGATCGTCCCGTGGCCTGGCGGCTGGGCGGGTGGCGTGCTCGCGGTGGTGGTCCTGCTGGCGATGTGGCTGGTGCTCCGGCGCCGGAAGTCACGGATCGCGCTGGCGGCGCTCTTGGTCGTGGTGCTGCTGGTGTTCGTGCCACCACGGCTGGTCGCGCCGTCGTGGCCGCCGTCGAACTGGGCCATGGTCACCTGCGATGTCGGGCAGGGGGACGCGGTGGTGCTGGCGACGGCCGAGCCGGGCCGCGCGGTGGTGATCGACACCGGCCCGGAACCGGGCCCGGTCGACGAATGCCTGAAAAGGCTTGGCGTGGAAAGGATTCCGCTCGTGATCATCAGTCATCTGCACGCCGACCACATCGGCGGGCTCGCGTCGGTGTTCGAAGGCCGCTCGGTCGGCGCGGTGGCCGTCGGACCGGGCCGAGCGCCTGGCTGGGCCTGGCGCCAGGTCGAGGAAACCACGCGACGGCACGGAATTCCGCTCGCCGAACTCGCCATCGGGCAGCGGCTGGACTGGCCAGGGCTCGCGATCGACGTGCTGGGCCCGCACTACGTCACCCAGCGCGGTGCCGACCAGCAGGACGGCACGGCGATCAACAACGCCTCGGTCGTGCTGCTGGCTCGAACCCCGGCGGGCAAGGTGCTGCTGACCGGCGACGTGGAACTGGCAGCCCAAGCGGATCTGCTGGAGAACGGCGACGCGTTACGCGCCGACGTGCTCAAGGTTCCGCACCACGGCTCGCGCTACTCGCTGCCACAGTTCCTCGCCGCCGTCGCTCCCCGCGTCGCGATGGTCAGTGTGGGCGCGGGCAACCGATACGGCCATCCCGCGAAGTCCACTTTGGACACATTGGCCGCGGTGGGCGCACTGGTGACCAGAACCGACACCGACGGGGACGTGGCCGTGCTCGCTGATCAGGGCGGCCCGGCGGTTTCTCGCCGCCGGGGCCCAGGACCGTGAATCAGCGCTTGCTGAGGGCTTCGCGGACGGCGTCGGCGGAGGCGGGCACGGTGGCCAGCGGGCCGATCTTGCCTTCGACGGCGTCGAGGGTCTTGAGGCCGTCGCCGGTGATGAGCAGCACGGTCTCGGCGTCCGGGTCCAGCTTGCCGGTCTCGATGAGCTTCTTCGCCGTGGCCACGGTGACGCCACCGGCGGTCTCGGTGAAGATGCCCTCGGTGCGGGCGAGCAGGCGGATGCCCTCGACCACCTCTTCGTCGCTGACGTCCTCGATCGCGCCGCCCGTGCGGTTGACCACGTCGAGCACGTACGGGCCGTCGGCCGGGTTGCCGATCGCCAGCGAGCGGGCGATGGTGTTCGGCTTGACCGGCTGCACCGTGTCGTGGCCCGCGCGGAAGGCGGCCGAGACCGGCGAGCAGCCGGTGGCCTGCGCGCCGAACACCTTGTACGGGCTCGCCTCGACCAGGCCGAGCTGCCCGAACTCACGGAAACCCTTGTCCACCTTGGTCAGCTGGGAGCCCGAAGCGATCGGCACCACGATCTGCTCGGGGATGCGCCAGCCCAGCTGCTCCGCGACCTCGAAGGCGAGTGTCTTGGAACCTTCCGAGTAATACGGCCGCACGTTCACGTTGACGAACGCCCAGGTCTCGTTCTCGGCGGCGAGCTGGGTCGCCAGCCGGTTCACGTCGTCGTAGTTGCCGTCGACCGCGATCAGCGCGCCGTCGTACACGGCGGTGGTGAGGATTTTGGCCTTTTCCAACGTCTTCGGGATGAGCACGACCGAGTCCCAGCCCGCGCGGGCCGCGGCGGCCGCGACGGCGTTGGCCAGGTTGCCGGTCGACGGACAGCACAGCGTGGTGAACCCGAACTCGCGGGCGGCGGCCAGCGCCACCGCGACGACGCGGTCCTTGAAGGAGTGCGTCGGGTTGCCGGTGTCGTCCTTCACCCAGAGCTTGCGCACGCCCAGCGCCTTGGCGAGGTTGCGCGCCTCGATCAGGCGGGTGCCGCCGGGCTCGGTGTTGGGGATCTCCTCGACGTTCGAGGGGACCGGGAGGAGGTGCTTGTAGCGCCAGATGTTCTTGGGGCCGGATTCGATGTCCTCGCGGCGGATCTTGCCGAAGTCGTAAGCGACCTCGAGCGGGGAGAAGTCCTCCGCGGAGACGAACTCGGGGGCGAGTGGCTGACGGTGACCCTCTTCCTTCGACACCAGCTCGACGGCCCGGCCCAGGTCCGGGGTGCGCTTGGTGGTGGTGGAAGTCGTGCCGAGGGTTGCTGTCATCGCGAGGTCCTTCCTCATCTGCCCCGCCGAAGCGGGCCGGAATTGGCACCGTGATCGTCAGCTATCCCGCGAACGCGGAATGACAGGCTGTACGCCGGTTGCCGGGGCTTCGTCGGGCCGTTCCCTCTGCCCCTCTGGATGAGCGGTATTCGATTGTCGGCGTGCTGCGTCAGCACCGCCTCGGGTAACACCGTACGACATGGCGATCAGCTCGGGCTACCGGTACCCACCGGTGGAGCCGTCCGGAAGATCACCGGGCCTAGTGGCAGGATCGTCACCGTGACCGCGTCAGCAGCCTCCCCGCCGCCGCTCCATCTCGTGCTCGGGGAGGAGGAACTGCTCATCGAGCGTGCCGTGAAGGCGACGCTCGAGGTCTCGCGCGCCGCGGATCCGACGGCCGACATCACCCGGATGCGCGTGTCCGAACTCACAGCACCGGTGCTCGCCGAGATGGTCAGCCCCTCGCTCTTCAGCGAGGGCCGGGTCATCGTGCTGGAGCAGGCGCAGGACATCTCGCAGGAGATCTCGGACGCCGTGCTCGCGTACCTGAAGAACCCTGCCGACGGCATCGTGCTCGTCGTCGTGACCACCGGCGGCGGCCGCAGCAAGGCGGCCAAGGCGCTGCCCGCGGCACTGCGCAAGGCGGGCGCGGTGATCACCGAGTGCCCGAAGCTCACCAAGCCCGCCGAGCGGGAATCGTTCGTACGCAACGAAGTCCGCCTCGCCGGCGGCAAGATCGACGCGGCGGGCCTGGTCGCGCTCATGGACGCGGTCGGCTCGGATCTGCGCGAGCTCTCGTCAGCGGCTTCCCAGCTGGTGGCCGACTCCGGCGGCAAGGTCGACGAGGCGGCGGTCCGCCGCTACCACCGCGGCCGCGCCGACGTCACGGGCTTCGCCGTCGCCGAAAAGGCGGTCTCCGGCGACCGCGCGGCGGCACTCGAGTCTCTCCGCTGGGCCATGCAGCTCGGCGTGCCCCACGTCCTCGTCGCCGACGCGCTCGCCGACGCGGTCCGCACCATCGCCCGCGTTTCCGGCGCGGGCCGCGGCAACCCCAACCAGATGGCGGGCGAACTCGGCATGCCCCCCTGGAAGATCCGCAAAGCCCAGGGCCAAGCCCGAGGCTGGAACCAGGCGGGCCTGGCCAACGCCATGCGCATAGTCGCCCGCCTCAACGCCGACGTCAAAGGCGCCGCAGCCGACGCCAACTACGCCCTCGAACGAGCCGTCCTCCAGGTCGCCGCAGCCAAGTCCGACGCCTGACCCCGCCACCGGCCCACTCGCGCTTCCCGACTCCCCGGGCACGCGTGCCGACTCCCCGGGCACGCGTGCCGACTCCCCAGGCACGCGTGTCGTCCATCCAGGTACGCATGATGTCCATCTGGGTACGCGTGTCGTCCGTCCGCGAACGCGTGT
Organism: Amycolatopsis sp. NPDC059657; assembly: GCF_042734395.1. Taxonomy (NCBI): domain Bacteria; kingdom Bacillati; phylum Actinomycetota; class Actinomycetes; order Pseudonocardiales; family Pseudonocardiaceae; genus Amycolatopsis; species Amycolatopsis sp. NPDC059657. The sequence continues at coordinate 30,366 of NZ_JBHWEB010000097.1, forward strand.
CGTCCGATCAGGGACGCGTGCCGTCCGCCTGCGTCCGCCCCCGTGTGCGGGCCTCGGCCACGCCCCTCAAGCCTTGGGTACAAAAAACGCCGGGCCCCGCCGAATGAACGGCGGGGCCCAGCGAGAAACTTCAGAAAACCAGTGCGTCAGAGCGAGTTGGCGCGCTTGGCGATCGCCGACTTCTTGTTCGCGGCCTGGTTGGCGTGCAGGACACCCTTGGTGACGGCCTTGTCGAGCTTCTTGGCGGCGTCACGCTGGGCCTCGAGGGCCTTGTCCTTGTCACCGGCGTCGGCGGCCTCGCGGAACTTGCGGATCGCGGTCTTCACCGAGGACTTGATCGCCACGTTGCGCTGGCGGGCCTTCTCGTTGGTGGTGATGCGCTTGATCTGGGACTTGATGTTGGCCACGCGGGCGCTCCTTGATCATTTCCGGTGTTCGCTGCCGCGTCGTAGTGGCCCGGGAGACCCGGTTTCCTCCATGACGGAATGCCACACGGCAACGAGCAATAAGACTAACAGGACGGAAAAAAGCGCTTGCAGCCTGGTCAGGCCCCCCGCGTAGGGTGATCATCAGTGAACGGCACCGCGCTCGGCCTCGTCCTCGTCGCCGCGCTGGTGCACGCGCTGTGGAACCTGGCCGCGAAGCGGGTCGGCGACGGCGGTGCCGCGTTCGTCTTCCTCTATTACACCACCTCGGCCGTCGCCTTCCTGCCTGTCGCGATCTTCTTGCTGTGCACGGAATCCGAGCGTCCACAGTGGAGCTGGCTGCTCGCGTCGCTCGGTTCGGCCGTGCTGCACGTCGCGTACGGCATCGTGCTCCAACGCGGCTATGACGCGGGAGACCTCTCCGTGGTCTATCCGCTGGCCAGGGGCACCGGGCCGCTGGTGTCGGTGGTCGCCGCCGTGGTCTTCCTGCATGAACGACCAGGTCTCGTCGGGCTGCTCGGCGCGCTGCTGGTGGTGGCGGGTGTGCTCGTGATCAGCACCGGGCGCCCGGGGGAGCACCATGACCCGGTCGCACGGCGCAACGGCGTCTTCTACGGCCTGCTCACCGGCGTAGTCATCGCCGGCTACACGCTGTGGGACGCGCATTCGGTCAAGAACCTCGAGGTGCCGCCGGTCGTCTACTTCGTGCTCGGCTCGGTGCTGCAGAGCGCGCTCCTGGCACCGCACGCGCTCAGGCGCCGGTCCGAAACCGTCCGCCTGTGGCGTGCGCATCGCAAGGAAGTGCTGATCGTGGGCTTGCTCTCCCCCGTCGCCTACCTGCTGGTGCTCTACGCCATGCGGATCGCGCCGGTGAGCCTCGTCGCACCCGCCCGTGAGCTCAGCATCGTGCTCGGCGGCTTGGCCGCGTGGCTCGTGCTGGGTGAGGCGAACGCCGTCCGCAGGCTGGCGGGCTCGGTGATCGTGCTGGCAGGCATCGCCGCGATTGCGATCGCCTGAGCCGATCCGGTACTGATGAGCACATGGACGTGCTGAGCAGCCGGATACTGGTGCGGCCCCAGGATCACGAGGCCTCGATCGCGTTCTACCGCGACATCCTGGGCCTGGCGATCTACTACGAGTTCCCCGGCGGCACCGTGTTCTTCCTGGGCCAGGGCTTCCTGGAGATCGTCGGCAGCGGCGACGGGGGCCCGAGCCCCGCTGTGAGCCTCTGGCTGCAGGTGCGCGATCTCGACGCGGTGCTGCGCGAGCTGGCGGCGAAGGGGCTCCAGCCGGACCGTGAAGCCCGGGTCGAGCCGTGGGGCCTGTACGAGGCGTGGCTCTCCGACCCCGACGGCCACAAGATCTTCCTGGTGGAAATCCCCTCAGGGCATCCTCTGAGGACCGATCTTCGTTAAAGCGGCTTACGAGCGCGAAGCTGAGCGGCGAGCGCGGCTCCGAAACCCGGCGGTTCCCACGTCCACGTCTGCGCGTCGACGAACCCGGCGGTCTCCAGCTCTTCGGCCAGCACGTGCCGCGACACCGGCAGCCACTTCTCGTGTGTGGACAGCACCAGCCGTCCACCCGGCTTGAGCACGCGGAACAGCTCGGCGATGCCCGCCGCCCGGTCCTCCCAGAGGAGCACGTTGTTCACGCTCAGCACCACGTCGACGGACGAGTCGTCTTCGCCGGTGTCCTCCGCGGTGCCTTTCCGCAGCTCGACGGTATCGCCGCAGCGCTCGCGGCACAGGCCGAGCATCTCCTCGGACGGATCGACGCCGATCACTCGCCCGGCGCGTTTCGCCGCCGCCTCGAGCCCGACGCCAGGGCCCGGCCCGACGACGAGAACGCTGTCCTCGGGGGTGAGCTTGGCCACTTCGGCGATGTGGTGTTCGGTCGGCCCGTTGCCGTGCGTCATCAGCAGCGCGCCGATCCTGCCCAGCAGGCCACGGGGATGTCCGAAGGCCCTGTCCAGCATTTCGGTCATGGAATCAGTCATATATCGAGGTCATCATGGACGCGGCGGTCACGCATCGGGGATGACCCCCAATCGCACCCGGAGCGGCATGGGACCATAGAGGTGGCACACCCCGACCTTCGCGAGGAAACCCGTTGACGACGTTCGCCGACACGACCTTCACGCCCCCGGCACAGATCCGGAACTTCTGCATCATCGCGCACATCGACCACGGCAAGTCGACCTTGGCCGATCGCATGCTGCAGCTCACCGGCGTGGTCGAAGAACGGGCCATGCGCGCGCAGTACCTCGACCGCATGGACATCGAGCGCGAGCGCGGCATCACGATCAAGGCCCAGAACGTGCGGCTGCCCTGGCAGGTCGACGGCGAGGACTTCGTCCTGCACATGATCGACACCCCCGGCCACGTCGACTTCACCTACGAGGTCTCCCGCGCGCTCGAAGCGTGTGAAGGCGCGGTACTGCTGGTCGACGCCGCGCAGGGCATCGAGGCGCAGACGCTCGCGAACCTGTACCTCGCGCTCGAGAACAACCTCACGATCATCCCGGTGCTGAACAAGATCGACCTGCCCTCCGCCGACCCGGACAAGTACGCGGCCGAGATCGCGCACATCATCGGCTGCGAGCCGGACGACGTGCTGCGCGTCTCGGCGAAGACGGGTGTCGGTGTCGGCGCGCTCCTCGACGCGGTCGTCAAGCAGGTTCCCGCCCCGCAGGGCGACGCCGACGCGCCCGCCCGCGCGATGATCTTCGACTCGGTCTACGACACCTACCGCGGTGTCGTCACCTACATCCGGGTCGTGGACGGCAAGATCACCCCGCGCGAGCGCATCAAGATGATGTCCACCGGCGCCACGCACGAGCTGCTGGAAGTCGGCATCATCTCGCCGGAACCCAAGCCCAGCAAGGGACTCGGCGTCGGCGAGGTCGGTTACCTCATCACCGGCGTGAAGGACGTCCGCCAGTCGAAGGTCGGTGACACGGTCACCTCCGAGCGTCACGGCGCGAAGCAGGCGCTGGCCGGATACCGCGAGCCGAAGCCGATGGTCTACTCCGGACTGTATCCGGTGGACGGCTCGGACTACCCCGAGCTGCGTGAGGCGCTCGACAAGCTCCAGCTGAACGACGCGGCGCTGACCTACGAGCCGGAAACCTCGGTGGCGCTGGGCTTCGGCTTCCGCTGTGGCTTCCTCGGCCTGCTGCACCTGGAGATCACCCGCGACCGCCTCGAGCGCGAGTTCGGGCTCGACCTCATCTCCACCGCGCCGAACGTGGTCTACCGCGTCGTGCTCGAGGACGGCACCGAGGTCATCGTGACCAACCCGTCCGACTGGCCCGGCGGTCTCAAGATCTCCGAGGTGCACGAGCCGGTCTCCAAGGTGAGCATCCTGACGCCGTCGGAGTTCATCGGCACCGTCATGGAGCTGTGCCAGACCAAGCGCGGCAACCTGCTCGGCATGGACTACCTGTCCGAGGACCGCGTCGAGCTGCGCTACAACCTGCCCCTCGCCGAAATCATCTTCGACTTCTTCGACACACTCAAGTCGCGCACCCGCGGCTACGCGTCGCTGGACTACGAAGAGGCAGGCGAGCAGCCTTCCGAGCTCGTCAAGGTCGACATCCTCCTGCAGGGCGAAGCGGTCGACGCGTTTTCCGCGATCGTGCACAAGGAAGCCGCCTACGCGTACGGGAACCGGATGGCCACGCGCCTTCGCGAACTCATTCCGCGCCAGCAGTTCGAGGTGCCGATCCAGGCGGCCATCGGTGCCAGGATCATCGCCCGTGAAACGATCCGCGCCATTCGCAAGGACGTGCTCGCGAAATGTTACGGCGGTGACATCTCGCGTAAGCGCAAGCTGCTGGAAAAGCAGAAGGAAGGCAAGAAGCGGATGAAAACCGTTGGCCGCGTTGAGGTTCCGCAGGAAGCCTTCGTCGCCGCGCTGTCCACGGACGAGAACAAGGGCAAGAAGTAGCCGTTCTCCGCAAAGGTCCCCCGATCACTCTTTCGGGGGACCTTTTTCGTGCTTCCCTCCCAGCTCTCCCGTTCTTGTCGGTGCATCGTGGTGTGCTCTGGTCAAAGCAAAAGAAGGAGAGCACCATGACAGTCATGACGGAAAGCCAGTTCCTGCCACCCAGGCCGGGCCCGATGACGGTGCACGACCTGGAGGGACTGCCGGACGATGGACGGCGTTACGAGCTCATCGACGGGACCCTGCTGGTGAGCCCCGCGCCTGGGCGAAGACATCAGAAGATCTCCGCGCGTCTTTACGGAGTGCTCGAAGCCGCCTGCCCGCCACAGTTCGACGTCATCGCCGCGCCGTTCGCCGTGCGGTCAGGGGAAAAGGTCGAGTTGCAGCCGGATCTGCTGGTGGGCTGGGAGAACGAGTTCACGGAGAAGAACCTGCCCACCGCGCCGGTACTCGCGGTCGAGGTGCTTTCGCCGAGCACCGCGCTGCATGACCTGAACACCAAGAAGGCCCTCTACCAACGCCTTGGTGTGCGCAGCTATTGGGTGATCGATCCGGACGAGCCCGCGCTGACCGCTTTCGAGCTGAATGACGAAGGCATTTATCAACAGGCGGCAAAGGCGGCGGCCGATGAGCCGTTCGCGGCGATCCGGCCGTTCGCCGTGCGCGTGGTGCCGAATGATCTGCTCGGGAGGCTCGCCGCGGAGTGATCTTCCACGATTTGAGCATGTTTGTGGCCATACGCATATCGCAGTGCGCTCCTAGCCGAGGTCGTGAGTGTTGCCGACGGTTCTAGCCGTCGGCGTAACTAGTCAGGTGGTTGCTGGGTTGGTTGGTAGCCAGGGGTTGCCGGTGATGGCGTTGTGGAGTGCGGTCAGGATGTGGATGCCGTTTTTGCG
>NZ_JBHWEB010000098.1:0-1108 GCF_042734395.1 Amycolatopsis sp. NPDC059657
CCAGAACCAACCCGACCACGTGAAAGCCTTCTTCGGCAAGGAAGAAGTCCGCTACGCCGCAGACTGACACGCCATATTTGCCTTACGGATCAATAACCGTCGGCAACACTCACGACCCCGCGGAGAGGCCCGCGCCGTTGGCTCGGCGCAGGGCGAGGGAACCGTTGCCGCAGCGAACGGAGCAGTGGTTTCCCTCCACTCAGGCGCGAGTGGTGCGCGCGAGTGGTAACTCCGCTCCGTTAGATGCAGCAGAGTTACCACTGGCGGCCCTCGCTTCGCTACGCATCCCAGGCTGGGCCAAAGCACGCCACATTTGGCTTACCCCTCAATAGAACGGCCGCAACACTCACGACGTGGTGAACGAGTTGGTGGTGAGCGCGTTTGGGCTACCTGAAAGCCCCAGCTTGTATCCCGCTCGACGCTTCATGCTCGTGCAGATGTCCTTCGGGTTGTAGCCGGAGGGCCTGCCGGTGTACCTGGACCAGTTGACGACACTCGAGATGGTCTCGCATTTGACGTATTCGTAGCAGTCTGCGGAGGAGCACCTTGACGAGTCGGCCCATCGTTCTTGAGTGTTCTCACATGCTTGAAAGTCCTTGTCGAACTCGCCCCAGCCCTTGCTGTCCTTGTCGACCTCGACCAGGTAGAGCGTGTACTGGGAGGCCTGCCCGGCAACCAGTCTCCCGCAAATTCGGCTGCCCGATTGGGCCGACGCGGCCGGGACCGCGACCACGGCACCGGACAATGCCAGCACTGCCACAGCAGCCACACGACGCAGGTACTTCGACACGGGTTCCTCACTCTCTCAGCGCGCGGGATGACATTTCGCCGCAATGAACAGAAACCAACCGTATGTGCGGCCGCCCGCGAACATCGTTCAGCCAGCATCAAGGTAACGCCGTTTCTCATCAAATAAACGAAGTGATCGTCAGCGACCTTGCGCACACGAACGGTGCTTTAGTCACTCAAGGCGACGACCGCTGCTTATGTGCGATGACGAGTGGGTTATCGAGGGGAAAGCTAAACGTAACGTTGTCTCGCCGGGCGTCGTGAGTGTTGGGGGCGGGTGGGGCTCGCCCGCCGAGGTGACGAGGGGCGGTGGGGGGCC
>NZ_JBHWEB010000098.1:1118-35334 GCF_042734395.1 Amycolatopsis sp. NPDC059657
CCCACCCCTCAACGACCCTCGCGCGCGGGGGGGTTCTATCTGGCTCGGACTTGTCTCACCGCCCCCCAACGCTCACGACCTGCCTTGACGGCCGCTTGCGCACTTGTCTCGCGGTGCCGGGGTGAGCCTCCTTCACCTGCCTGGCAATGCTGGGTACTTTAAGCCTCCACCCGACACGTCAAGTCCTATGGAACACGACGTGAACGCCACTTTCACAACGTTCGACGTTGCGGAAGGGGCGTTCATAACGTTCAACGCCCGGCCAGGTGTGACTCTTGTGGTTCCTGGTGCACGCGGGGTCGCGAATCTCGTGCGGCGAGGTGACAAAGGCGGCTCGTGTCACCTCTAGCGACGCAAGGGTGACCCTTGTGTCGTCACGACCCTGGCCGCGGAACCAGGCCCTTGAACGGCCTCGATCCACCGGCAATACAAGGCCCCGCGCACCGCTGACCGCAACCATGCGTTCATCTCGAATGTGGCTATTTTTAACATTTTCCGCAATTTAGCTATTTGCGGAAAAACTCGGCATGGTCTGGCGGTGTGGCGCCTTCCATGTTCATACTTCAGGCGGCGGCAAGGGCGCCACCTCCGTTTCGGACCACAGTTTGTCTTAGGAGGAAAGCGATGCGTACTCATGTGGTGCGTCCTGTTGCGACACTGGCGATGGCGATCGTCGGTCTCGGGGTCGGTGTTCCGGCGGTGGCCACGGCCGCGCCGACGACTCAGTGCGCTGTGCGGGTGGAAACCGGTGAACAGGCTTGTTTCACGGGGACGGCCGCGCAGGGGAACCGCCTTGCCACGGTGGAGGGTGACGTGGTCATCGGCAGAGTGTTCGAGGACCAGGACTTCCACGGTGCCTCGTACACGTTCATGGGGCCGCATCCATGCAAGAACGGCAACGGAAAAGACTTCAGTGTCAAGCTCGCCGACTACAGGTGGGCGAGCCGGATCTCCTCGGTCGAGGCGTGGGGCAACTGCTGGATGTACCTCTACACCGGCGAGAAACTCGACGGCAACAAGGACGGCCCGTACAAGTCCGACACCCCGTACGTCGGGCCCCAGCTGGACAAGCGCGCCAAGTCCATCGCGTTCGACTAGAACGTGTCTCCCGGATCACGGCTGCCGCGGCCGCAGATCCAGGGGACAGGGTGTGCTGACCACGCCCTCATTCCTCATGTCGCCAAGAAAGGATCCGAGACTATGCGCATCAGAAAAGCTTTGACACTCGCCATGATCTCCATCGTCACACTCGGCCTGGCCACCCCGATCGCGCAGGCCGACTCCGATCCGACCGAACGCGAGCGGCTGGAAAAGTGCAACAGTGGCACCGACTCCTGCGTGTTCCACGCCAAGTCACGCAAGGAGTTCGCCGGCAAGCGCCACCAGGTCGGCCGCACCGTCTTCAACTGCAGCAAGGTCAACCAGCGCGAGTCGATCTCATGGGCCGACGCCACCGGCGGCTCCAACAGTGTCGGCATCACCATCGAGACAGGCATGAAGTTCGCCGACGTCTACACGGCCACGGTGACGGCCACGTACAACCACACTTGGGACTGGTCGCACACCGTCACCCGCACCGACACGTTGAACACGCCTGCGTGGAGCGTCGGTCAGATCTTCCACGCACCGACGATGCAGACCATCACCGGCGACTACGAACTCCACTTCGGGAAGAGGTGGCGCGGCCACTACTACTGGTACGTCTGGAATTTCTCCGCCACCTCACCGATGCCGGACGACGGCTCGGTCACCTTCTACACCCGCAACATGACGCCCGACGAGCGCAACCGCTGCCCGCACTGACATCGCCCGAGGGTGTCCCACAGGCCGCGACGATCGGGAGTCGGCAGCTACGCCATGGCTGGCACGAAAGGAGGAATCTGGCCTTCCATCGTCCAGGTTCCTCCTTTCGCGAAGAGCAACTCCAACTCGCCGAACCATCCCGCGGTCGCTGGCGAGTTCCACTTCCGAGGCGAGCCAGCAGCGCGAAGCCAACTGACAAAGACCACCCGGCGGAGCCGGGTGGTCTTTGTCAGTTGGCGAACCTCAGCCGAATATACTCAATTCTTTATAGCCGTGCGGACTGTTGGCGGCAGGCCGCCAACCCCAATAGTTGCTGGGTTTCCCCGTGCCACCATTGCAGTCAGGTCCTTCATAGGCCAGCGTCACCGGCGGCCGGATGTCGTCGGCGGCCACTCCTAGCGCATTGACATTGAAGGCAATCCGTCCGGGGGCCCACACTTCTCCACGAGCGAAGGGAAGACACTGTCCTTCGACCCGTACGCTGTGTACGGTCTTGGCAGCGGTGGTGTGAACCGTCACACACAACCTTTTGCTCAGATCCAAGGGGCAAGCAGGAGGACTACCGTCCGCCGCTGACACCCCTGCCGTCGCCATCATGGCACCCGCCGAAACCGCGGCCGCCAGTGCGAACCCTGCCAGCCGCCTCGCCGCGCTCATCGCCATCCCCACGACCTACCTTTACGCTCTTTGAAAGAACCGAATTACAGCTCGAATTAGAGCAGGTCGCAGACTTCAGCCCGGACAGTCGCCTGGGAGCCGACTCTCAAAACGGGGAATCCCTCACGAAGGACCCTCGGTTTCGACTTCTTCCGCAAGCAAGAAAAAGGGTAGCCCCAGCCAATCGCGAAGCAAGGGGACCTGAGAGCTTACGATACCCAAGGCCCCTCACCCCACGAATCGCCGGACACGCCACAGGTGGGTGAATCAGCCTCACTCAGCGCAGGTTTTGTTCTTGTTGAGGCAGTCGACGAGACGGTTCATGATCGCCTGCGACATCACGTTGGCGAAGTCGTCGTGGTCGGAGAACGGGTTGTGCTCCTCCTCCGGGAATGAGTCCACTTTGTACTGCCCCGCCTTCTGCACGTCCAGCGGGATGTTGTACGTCAGCGATATCCTGAGCTGCGGCACGGCCTTGAAACCGTTGCCGCACTTGCCATTCTGGTCAGGGTAGACGATGTGCGTGCGGTGGTTGGCGCTGTCGGTGTTCTTGCCGTCCCAGCAGCTCGGGAAGTCGTGGATGCGTTTGACCTTGCTGCCCTGCGGGCAGATCGGGTACTTGTTGATCAGCACGCGGTCCTCGAAGCCGGTGCAGGTCCACGAGTCCCTGGCGTTCTTTGGGCCGTTCTGGCCGACCTTCGCGTCGCCATAGAGCACGCGAAGGAACTGCGGCATGGCCGTTACCTTTTCGGCAGGACTGCCCCGGAAGCTGATCTCGGCCTGCTCCGGCCGCTGGATCATCCCGTCGTTTCCGGGGAGCTCGTTGTTGTCGTTCTCCTCGGGCAGCTCACCCGGCGGATTCTCGGCCGCGGCGTCCTTGAGCTTGCACGCCGCGAGCTTGTCCAAGCCCTGCGGCTTCGCGGCAGTGCGGCCGATCGCGATGGCCATCCGGTCGATGGTCGCGACGCGCTTGTCCTTCAGCGGGCCGAGGATCGCGTTCTGGATGAAGTTCGGGCCGCCCTCGCCCCGCGAGGTGACCAGCCGCTTGTCGGCCTCCGCGATCTGCGTGTCGAGCAGGTCGAGGTTGCGCTGGATCTCGGCTTGGGCCTGCGCGGGAACGTCCGGCAGCCGGCTGGCGACATCCGGGCAGTCCACCGCCGGCGCCTTGCCAGCCTGCTTGTCCTGCGCTTGCTGCTGAGCGCGCTGCTGCTTCTGTGCCGGCGGGTTCGCCTCCTGCGCCTCGTCTTCCTTGTCGATACGCAAGACCGGCCAGTAGTAGGCGGACTTGTCGCCGTTCTTGCAGGTGGTGCCTGCCTTCAGCAGGCTCTTGTCGTTCGAGTCCGCGTTGGTGGAGAGGTTGCCGACGTAGTCGTGCAGATGCTCCGCACCGTTGCGGATACCGGGCTGCGCGATGAAGTTGTCCGGGTTGAAATGGCCGTTCTCGTTGCGCCCGCAGTTCACCGTGAACGTCCCGCGGGAAGCGTTGCCGCCCTGCTGCGGCGGTCTCACAGTGGGCCGCACAGTTGTGATGTCCACAAAGAACGCCTTGTCCACAGCGTCTGCCCTGGCCTCGCCCGGCTCACCGGCGGTGGCCACCACGGCCAGGCCGCCGACCGCGATGGCCAGGCCCAGCGCGCCGGTGGCGATCTTCGTCCTGCGCGTGATGCGGTGACGCCCTCGGTTACTCGCCATGAGCTACTCACTTCGGTCGGGAGATCCGCGTTTTCCACACGGTTGTCAACCTGTGATACGGCTGTGACCCGCCATCAGACGCAAACTTTTTTCGTGCCCCTCACCGGGAAGGCGCTTTCCCCTTGTCAAGGGCGGTGCTTTCACGGAGGACGACCTCGCCCTTGACGCGCAGGACGCGGCGGTTCGGCGCGGACGGCTCGTCAACGACCATCTGCGCTGCGGCGCGGCCCATGTCCTCGAGTGGCAGCCTGACCGTGCTCAACGACGGCGCGACGTCGCGCAGGGTCGGGATGTCGTCGAACCCCGCGATGGCCACATCGTCCGGCACGCGCAGACCACGGTCACGGACCGCGGCCATCGCCCCGATCGCCATCACGTCGTTGACCGCGAAGACGCAGCCCGGCAGGGTCTTGCGCGCGAGCAGCTCCGACATCGCCCGGTAGCCGCCGTCCCGGTTGAACTCGCCGTGCACGACGACGGCCGCTCGTATGCCACGCTTGCCGAGTCCGTCGACGAAGCCGTCGAGCCGGTCCCGTGCGGTGAGCAGGTTCTTCGGCCCGGCGAGCACGGCGAACGTCCTGTGTCCTTGCTCGGCCAAAGCACTCACCAGATCCCGCGCACCTGCCCGGTTCTGCGGCAGAACGGTGTCCGCCTCGAGTTTGTCCTGGCCGATGACCGCCACCCGGCCGCCACTCGCCACGAACCCGGCGATCGCCCTGGTCAGCTCGCGGGTGTGCGCGGCGTCGGTGGTCCGGCTGCCGACCACGATGAGCCCGCGGGCCTGCCGGGCGCGCATCGTCGTCACGTACCGCAGTTCCTGGCCGGGGCTGTGCATCGTCGTGCCGAGCATCAGCTCGCCGCTCGGCTGCACCACCGACGTCGCGGCCGCGGCGATCACCGAGAGATACGGGTCACGAATGTCGGGCAGAAGCAGGCCGACCACGTCGCTCCTGCCGCGCGCCATGGCCTGCGCGAAGGTGTTCGCGGTGTACCCGAGCTCCGCGGCCGCGGCGAGGACGCGTTCGCGGAAGCTCGCGCCGACCTCACGTTCGCTGCCGTTGACGACCCGGGACGCGGTCGCCAGCGACACACCGGCGCGTTCAGCCACGTCCAGCAGGGTGACCTGTGAGCCCATACCGCTCTCCGATCGCTGGAAACCGCTTTCCGAGCCTACCCAAGCGGTGCCGCGATGAGCGAGACATCGCCAGGAGGCCGGCACGTGCCCTTCGAGAATGGTTCATCTGCTCCGGTTTGCGCATACCGACACACCCGCAATCAGCGAGTCGCGGAAGAATTCCGGCATAGCGGTGGCGAACCACGGAAACCGATCCGCATCCTGCGGGACTCAGCGTCCGCGACGCCGCACAGCAGGATTTCGTGTCGACAATGGTGGCGATCTTTTCCTGCCCGAGCCAGCCACGACACCGTTGGGAAGTTGCGCGTCATGACCGACGACTACGTCATGCTCCACGCAAAGGTTCCGTTCGGCCTTCGAACGCCGCTGTCCACTGACGCGCTGTGGGTCGATCTGACCTACGACACGCGAGACCCCTACGCGATTCACTTCGCTCCCCGTGAACGCCCGCAGCTGCCGCCGTGGCTGTTCAGCCGCGAGCTGGTGAGCCGGGGTCTCTATACCGGTGCGGGTCAGGGCGACGTGCAGCTGAGGCCGTCCGCGCGCGACGGCTCGACCTTGATCCACTTGATGACGCCGACCGGCCGAGTCGAGCTCATGACGCGTACGAACGAGCTCGCCGGCTTCCTCGAGCGGGCCCGCGCGGTCGTGCCCTTCGGCGAGGAGAACCACTGGATCGATTTCGAACGCGAACTCGCCCGGCTCGCCTGAGGCGACCCATTCCGCACAATGCGGAAACCCGACCGAGTGAATCCGGTTTCGCGAAGATCATCCAGGTCCAACTCGTCCGCATAATGTGAAAACCTCATGGTCGAGTCTCAAGTCTTGCTCAAGTACGGGATCAGTTTCAATTCTGTCGACGTAAAGTCACCGACTCGAAGTATCCGAATTCCCAATCACGAGGGTCGGTCATGAGTTCTTCTGTGAATACCGGCAGCGCGCCTGCCGAACCGGATGCCGAGGGCTACCACAAGACGCTCGGCAACCGACAGATCCAGATGATCGGTATCGGCGGCGCGATCGGCGTCGGCTTGTTCCTCGGTGCAGGCGGTCGGATCGCCAGCACCGGCCCCTCCTTGGTGCTGACGTACGCGGTCTGCGGCCTGGCCGCGATGTTCGTCATGCGCGCCTTGGCCGAACTGGTGCTGCACCGCCCGAGCGCAGGCAGTTTCGTCACCTACGCGCGGGAGTTCATCGGCCCATGGGCGGGCTTCGTCGCCGGCTGGATGTACTGGTTCAACTGGGCGATGACGGGCGTCGCGGAGATCACCGCCGTCGGCCACTACCTCCAGAAATGGGTGCCGAGCCTGCCGGTGTGGGTCGGCGCGCTGCTTTCACTGGTCGGCGTGCTGGCCATCAACCTGCTCTCGGTCAAGGTCTTCGGTGAGCTCGAGTTCTGGTTCTCCTTGATCAAGGTGCTGGCCATCGTCGTCTTCCTGGTCGTCGGTCTCGGCCTGCTGCTGACCGCCGCGGACATCGGCTCGGCGCCCGCCTCGATCAACAACCTCGTCGACCACGGCGGCTTCTTCCCGAACGGCCTCGCGGTTCCGCTGCTCGCCTTCCAGGGCGTGATCTTCGCCTACGCCGCGATCGAGCTCGTCGGCGTCGCCGCCGGTGAGGCGGCCGAGCCCCACAAGGTGATCCCGAAGTCCGTGAGCAGCGTCGTGTGGCGCATCGCGATCTTCTACGTCGGCTCGGTATTGCTGCTGGTCATGCTCATGCCGTGGTCGGACTACCAGGCAGGCGTCAGCCCGTTCGTCAGTGTCTTCTCGAGGCTCGGCATCCCCGCGGTCGGCGACGTGATGAACATAGTCGTGCTCACCGCAGCCATGTCGTCGGCGAACTCCGGTCTCTACGCCACCGGCCGGATCTTGCGTGCGCTGGCGGACAAGCGGGAAGCTCCCCGCTTCACCGGTTGGATGAGCAAGCGGCGGATTCCGGTCGGCGCGATCCTCATGACCTGCGGCGTCTGGCTGCTCGGTGTCGTGCTCAACGTGGTGGTACCCAAAGACGCGTTCGACGTGGCGACGGAGATCGCTTCGCTCGGCACGATCGCCACCTGGGCGCTCATCATGATCGCCCAGCACCGGCTCCGGCAGCGGGCGGAGGCCGGCGAGCTGGAACGGCCCTCGTTCCGGCTGCCCGGCGCCCCCTATACGACCTGGTTCACGCTGGGCTTCCTGGGACTCGTCGTCGTGCTGATGGGCTTTTCCGGTGGAATCGCGAGAATCGCCTTCTTCACGATTCCCGTCGTGATCGTCGCGCTTGCCATTGGCTGGCGAATGGTCTCGCGTTATCGGGTCGACTGAGCTCCCCGAACTTCGATTGTCCTGCGCGCTGCTCCCTCCCCGAACAACTCCCCGGGATCGCTTGCGATGGTCGCCTCGAGTCGCCCTCCGGCGCACGACACCGTACTCTCCGCTGGGCCACTTCCACTGACCGTAAGAGCAGCCGTGCCTCAGGAACACCCACTCCCCTCCTACGAGCGTCTCGTCACCGAGGTAGTCGAAGGGCTCCGCACCGCGGCCGGGGTCCCGCTGGTCGTGATCGCGGGCCCCGCGGGGTTCGAGGTGTCGCACACCCACGACGAGATCTGCCTTCGCAGGCAGAGCGACCAGGACACGCCGGGCACGACGTTGACCATCTCGCTCGACGGGAGCTTGACGAAGCTGCATCTGCTCGACCTGTTTCCCGCGCAGTCCGTACTGCGCGGGAAACAGGTCAGCACCATCTCTCTCAAAGACGTGCAGAGTTTGCGGCCCGACGCGTTACAGCCGTTCGAAGCGCTGGTCCGGCAGTTGCCTGCCACGAAGACCGTGTGTGTCGCCAGTCTCGCGCTGCCCGTGCCGCCGGAGTCCCGGCAGGGACTCGGCCTCTTGTTCGACCGGCTGCGCCGCGACGGCCTGCTCCGGTACGTCACCCTCCGGCCACTGCCCAGATCGAAGTACGAGTCCGAGTACACCACCGCGCTCGGCGCGACACCCGAGCAGGCACTGGTCGAGCGAAGCTGGTCGGTCAACCGTGGCTGGCCGGCCACCATCGCGAAGTCGATCCGGATCGCCGACGAAAACGACATGGTGTGCAAGGTGGACCGGCATGTCTTCCACACGCCTTGGCACGGCTATCCCCGCCTGACCGAAACAGACGAAGTCGTCCACTGGATCAGGCGGAAGGGAGCCCTGCTGTGGAGTGCCGCGAAAGCGGTCGCGGTACTCGATCCGCTCGGGCCGGCCCTGCCGCATCTGCTGGCCAAGGCGATGAACGTCACCGAACCGCGGGCGGCCGAGCTGCTGACCACGCTCCAGCAGATCGGCGTGCTGTGCTATCACCGCGTCGATGGGACATGGCGGTTCCGACTCCCGCTGGTCGGCGCCACGCTGCGGGCCGTACTCGGACCGTTCGAACGCCGCCGGCTGGCCAAGATCGCCGTCGACGCGCTCTGGGCGGGCACCGCGTACAGCGCCTACCCCGGCTACCTGCCCGATCAGCTCGCCTACGCGGGCAGGATGGTCGATCCCGAGCGTGCCCGCCAGGAGTTGCTGGCCAACGCCGGGCGCTTGACACTCGCCGACGCCGACCAGGCCATCGCCTGGCTCCGCGCCGCCGCCGAGGTCACCAGCGACCGAGGCGACCGCGCCGCGATCCTGCTGACTCATGCCCAGATGTGCCTGGCACACGGGCTGCCGAGGTTCGCCCTCGAGTCCTCCAGCACACTACTGAACACCTATCTCGACGACATCACCCCGAACAACCTGGTGGATGTCTACCTCGTGCATGTGGGCGCCTTGTTCGACAGCAAGGACCTCGACATGCTCGAAAAGATCGCGCAAGGGAGCTGGTGGCCGTGGCCGGGCGGCCCGCTGGAACGGGGTATCACCCGTGCCTTCACCCAGGCACTGCTCGGCCGATGGCGCGAAACCCACGACCTGCTCCACATCGTCCGGCAAGAACCCGGCGCCGAAGAGTTCCACGACATCATCACCATGATCGGCCCGTCCGCCGATCTCTTCCTCGGCCTGACCGCCGAGTTCGACGAGGTCGTCGCCACCCTGCCCGCTCGGGTCGGCCGGGGACAGCGACCGATCGCCGAGCTGGTCTCGCACAGCCGCGCGCTGCTCGCGCTGGGCGAACTCGACCGGGTCGAGGAGCTGCTCACCCGTACTCGAGAGGTCGAGGTGAACCTCGGCGCCCCAGCCAAGATGGCCATGGCGTTCTACCGCGGCGAGTTCGACGAGTCGCTGAATCTGGCGCGTAAGAACATCGCCACCGGCCCGCCTCACGGCTGTGACGCCAACCAGAGCGTGATGTTCCAGCTCGCGGCGATGCTCCAGCTGTCACGGGGGAAGCTCACCCGAAGTCGTGAACTGCTGGCCACCGCGCGCTCCCGCCGGGCTGCACTGCCGCACGTGCTGGCGGTGCCGGAAGCCGCGTTGGAGATGATGTTCCTCGAGTACGAGCGGGCCCGTTCGCTGTTGCTGACCGCGGTCGGCCAGGCGGAAGACGAAGGCGTCGTCGCGCAGACCGACTGCCTGTGGATCACCATCGCGACGATCGCCATTCACGACGGGACAGGTCGCGACCAGCTTCCCGAATGTCTGCATCGGCTGGAGAAAATCGCCGCCCAGATCGGTACCGGACCGGCGGAGATCCACCGGCTTTCAGTACAGGCTTTGGTCAACTCGGACGAGCACGCCGCCGAATCGGCGCTCGCCTTGCTCAGAAGACGCGGGCAACCCTTCGAGCAAGCCACCGGAATTGAACGGCTGGTGCGCTTCGGCCTCGTAGAACCGTCCCTGCTCGTCGAAGCCTACGAACACTACGGCGCCGCCGACGCGCTGTTACGGCGAGCCTGGCTGCGCCTTCTCATGCAGCAGCATGGCGTGGCCGTGCCTGGCAGGCAAGTGACCGTCGCGGAGAACGAACGCCTGCTCGCCGTGCTCGTCAGCGAAGGCCTGAGCAACAAGCAAATCGCCCAACTGCTGCATTCAAGTGACAAGAGCGTCGAAGGAAGGCTTTCCCGGCTGTTCTCCAGAACCGGTTATCAATCCAGGGTGGAATTGGCCGCCGCTATGCTCACTGGCCAGTTCGAACTGAGCACTTGACGAACACGCGACACTGAACCCTCCGACAAGTTTCTCGTTTTGTTCTATAAACCGAGTCTAGCTGTTCATCTTCGCCCGCGGGCGGCTTGCGGAATGATTTCCTCCAAACAAGGAAAACGACTCAGTGATCGCCCGGCGGTGAGTCCTGCGCACGCAAAGAGCCGGGGTGCGCCTTGGCAGCGGGATCGCGGCGGGTCTTGAGCAGGCTGGCCACGGTCACCACGACGAGGATGCCGATGATCACCGAGAGGCTGACCGGTGTCGAGATCTCGGGCACCCGCGCGTCGATGTCGACGTGGGCCCAGTGCAGGATCAGCTTCACGCCGATGAACCCGAGTATCACCGCCAGGCCCGCCGACAGGTAGACCAGCCGGTCGAGCAAGCCCTTGACCAGGAAGTAGAGCGCACGCAAACCGAGCAGCGCGAAGGCGTTCGCCGCGAAGACGAGGTACGGCTCGTCGGTGATGCCGAAGACGGCAGGGATCGAGTCCAGCGCGAAGAGCAGGTCGATCCCGCCGATCGCGATCAGCACCACGACGAGCGGGGTGCCCACCCGCTTGCCGCCGACCGTGGTGAACAGCCGTCCGCCGTCGTAGTCGGCCGAGAGCGGGAGCACCCGGCGCGCGGTACGGACCACGACATTGTTCTCGACGTCCGGATCCTCGTCGCGGTGGCGGAACAGTTGCACGCCGGTGAAGATGAGCAGCAGTCCGAACAGCAGGAACATGAAGGAGAACAACGACAGCAGCGTCGCGCCGAGCGCGATGAAGACCGCGCGCATGCCCAGCGCGACGATGATCCCGAAGGTGAGCACCTTGTGCTGGTGCTTCTCCGGCACGGCGAACGTGGTCATGATGATGACGAAGACGAAGAGGTTGTCGACGGACAGGCTCTTCTCCACAATGTAACCCGCGAAATACTCGGCGCCGAACTCACCGCCATGTGCCATCGTCAGCCACACCCCGAAGACCACCGCGACCAAGATGTAGCCGACCGACCAGGCCACGGCTTCGCCAAAGCCGACCCGATGTGGCCGCATTGCCGCCAGTACGAGGTCGACCGCGAGCAACAGCAGGATCAGCCCGACCGTCACGATCCAGGTGAGGCCATCGATCTCGAGCATCCGTTTCCTCGCTTCTCCCCCTGCATCAATTCAGGCCAAGTGTAATACTCCGCGTTTTTCGGAAAGATATTCCGCGAGACACGGACACTTTTCGTATTATGCACACGATCAGGTGCAATTTGACTGCTTGCGGTTACATTAACGGGAAGCCGCCCAGCAGGCGCGTGCGGCGAACTCGTGAGCGAAAGGTGTTCCGCCAGCATGATCGAAGACCGGGATGCCATCGGCAAAGGACTCGGGACCGAGGTGCGTGTCCGCATCGCGGCGCAACTCGCCGATATCCCGGAACAGCAACAGGGCTACGCGCTCGAGATCATCACCTGCCAGCTGGACCTGTTCGACGCCGTACTCGGCGACGGACTGACCGGCAGGCACCGGGCGACCATCCGGATGCTCGGGCACGAATGGGCGGCTCGGCGCTGGCCGCTGGACCCGTTGCTCGCGCTGCTCGGCAAGGTCGCCGAAGAGACGACAGCGGTCTTGCTGAGCCGGCAGGCCAGTGAAACGATGGCGGACGCGCTCGCGACCGTCGCCGACGTCAGCCACCAATGCCTGGCCGAGTTGTCCAACGGCTTCAAGGAAATCAGCAAGCCACGACAGCACAGAGAAGACCCGCAGCAGGCGGCACTAGCCCTGTTGCGCGGCGACCAGCCACCCGAGGGCTGGCGCCAGCAGGTCGCCGCGGCGTACGGCGTGCTCGCCTTCCGCATCGCCGAAGAGGATCTGGAAGGGCACGAACGGGCGGAAGCGTGGCTGGCGGCTCAGGTGCTCGACGGCACCCTGTCCCTGGTGTGCGACCAAGGCGGATACGCGCTCATCCCCGCGCACGACATCACCTTCGCCATCAGGTTCGCCCAGCAGCTGCAGGCCAAGCTGCCGGAAGAGAGCTGGACCGCCGTCTCCTGGCGGGTGACCGCCGAAATTCCGGCCGGACGGGCGGAAGCGGCGGACGTGCTCACGTCCGCGCTGGCGTCGCAACGCTCCCCTGGCTGCTACGAGCTCGGTGACGTGCTCGTGGAGTACGCGATACTACGCCACCCCAAGGTGCGGGAACTGCTGGTGAAACGGATCGAGCCGGTCGTCCACAATCCGCTGCTGCTGGAGACGCTCGACGCGTTGCGCGCGGCCAACGGCAACCGCACCAAAGCAGCCGCCTCGCTGATCATCCACCGCAGCACGCTGGACTATCGCCTCGGCCAGATCGAGCGGCTCACGGGCCACCAGCCGTCCTCGTCGCGCTCGCTCCAAGTGCTCAGCGCGGGCCTCACCGCGCACGCCGCGTCGCACTGCACACTGCCCGACGTCTCCGACTGGGACCGCTGAGCACAGTCGCGAGTAGTGCGACTGGTTCTATTGAGGGGAAAGCCAAACGTGGTGTTGTCTCGCCGGGCGCCGTGAGTGTTGCCGGTTATCAACGGCGCGGGGGTCGTGAGTGTTGCCGACGGTTCTAACCGTCGGCAACACTCACGACCCCCGGCCTGCGGCCTCGCCCGCACCAGGTACCTACCCGGCCTCGGGCGAGGGCCTCCCTCACCCGAATCCTTGAGTGAGGGCCTCCCTCACTCGGTCAACTGGGTGAGGGCCTCCCTCACCCAACCACCCGGCAGGCACGCCATGTTTGCCTTCCGCGGCAATAACTCCAGCTGTAGTTCGTGATGTTCGGGTTTTCGCCATCTGTCGACAGGTGGCGGGTTCGCGGTGGTGACGACACAAGAGCCACCCTTGCAACGCTAGAGGTGATATGGGCGACCCGCGCACCGCCACCGGCCCCGCACCGGCCCCGCTCCGCCACGAAGTACGCGATACCACCACCTGTCGACAGATGGCGCCCCAGCCACCACACGACAAAGCCAGGTCACCGAATACCGGTCCGCCGGCACCGTCCGCGCCACTCACGACTCACGAGGCTTTGGCCGCTTAGATCATCGAGGCGTCGAAGTCGTCGGCGCCGAGTGCGGTCAGGTCGGCCATGACCACGGAGTCGGACAACGCCAGCCGTGAGGCTTGGCGGTCCGCCATGACCTCGAAGACCTTGCGCGCGGTGCGGCCGTTGCCAAACGTGCCGTCCTTCGGGATGCGTTCGAAGTAGTCCCACAGTTTCGCGGCGGCTTCGTCGTCGAGGCGGTAGTCGTGTTTGCCGCACTGCTGGCGCACGATGGTGACGAGCTCGTCAGGGCTGTAGTTCTCGAATTCGATGGTACGGCTGAAGCGGGATTCCATGCCGGGGTTGGACTGCATGAAGCTGTGCATCTCGGCGGAGTAGCCCGCGGCGATGACCACGACGTCCTCGCGGTGGTCCTCCATCAGCTTCATCAGGGTGTCGATGGCCTCGCGGCCGAAGTCGGGGCCGGTGCCGCCCTGGCCGGCGCTGAGGGTGTAAGCCTCGTCGATGAACAGCACGCCGCCGAGCGCGCTGGTGAACGCCTCCGTGGTCTTGATCGCGGTGCCGCCGATGATCTGCGCGACCAGGTCCGCGCGGGCGACCTCCACCAGGTGCCCGGAGCGCAGCACGCCCAGTTCCGCGAGCACCGCGCCGTACAACCGGGCGACGGTGGTCTTGCCGGTACCCGGTGCACCGGCGAACACCAGGTGCCGGGCCATCGGCGGTGCGGACAGTCCGGCCTCGACGCGGCGCTTGGCCATCAGGTTCAAGTTCACCAGCGAGTTGACCTCGCGCTTGACGCCGTCCAAGCCGACCAGCGCGTTCATTTCGCTCAACGGATCGCCCGCCGTGCGCGCCTCCGGCTGTTTGCTCTGCGCCGGCGCCAGCGGTGCGGCCTGTCCGGTCGCGGGCGAGCCTGCCGAACCAGCGGAGCCGTAGGCGTCCCGTACCTGGTTTCCGCTGCTGCGCAGGTTCGTTACGGTCAGGTTCGCGCTCGGCCTGCTCTGGCGAAGTCCGGAACCGTTGTTGTCCCGCACCAGGCAATCGATCAAGCGGACCGTGTCTTCGCTGTGCACGGTGATGCCGTCGCCCGCGTTGGCGGTGAACTCCGACTGCTCGACCGTGCCGGACGAGCCGGCGGCGAGCTGACAGCCGCTCGCTTTGCTTTCCCGCACCCGGAACCGGGTCGCGACCACCTCGGCGCCTGCGCCGAGTACCAGACCGTCGCCACCCGCCTCCGCGATCTCGCAGTCGGTCAGTGTCACGGAAGCCTGCTCCACGAGCACAGCGGCCTGCCCGGAACCTCGGACGCTCAGCCCGGTGACCGAGGTACGCCCGCCGCCGTTCACCGCGAACGCGTTCGTTCCGCAGCGCTGCACTTCGATGTTCTCGAACCGGCCGCGTGCGCCGCCGGTCACCTCGATCGCCGCACCGTCACTACCCGCCACCTGAAGCCCGCGGAAGAAAGGATCGGCGAAACCGTCAAGGCCCACCCCTGCCGCCGTGCAACCGGACGCCGTCAGCCTGCTGAACTCCGTGGTGGCGCGCTCCAGCACGCCGACACCGGTCCCCGCGATATCGGACACCTCGCACTCGGCCGCGCTGCCGGCGGCGCCGCCGGTGAACAACATCCCGTATCCCTTGGCACGGCTGACTTTGCACCGCCGCAACACCGGGGCGCTGGACTCCGTCACGTATACGCCGTCCGCCCCGGACCCCGACACCGTGTTGTCCTCGAGAACGATGTCGCCCGCCGAAGCCAGGTAGAAGCCGATACCCGCCACATCGGCGATGGTGAGCCGGGTGATCGTCACGTCCGCGTGCTGCTCGACCGCGACCGCGGGCTTGCTGGTGCCGGTGATCCTCGTGCCGGTCACCGTGGCCTTGCCGTGCCCGTTGAGGCACAGGCCGTTGCCGCGCGCGTCGCGCACGGTGCCGCCGCGCACGACCAGCTCACCGTGGTCTGCGATCACCACCCCCGAAGTGCCCAGATCGTGGATCTCGCACGAGTCGAGCACGTTACCGGTGGACGAGGTCACCACCACCCCGGCACCGGAAGGGTTGCTCACCTGGCAGCCGCGCATCAGCACCGAACCGCGTTCGGCGGCGTACACGGCCGACCACGCCGACGCCGAAATCCGGCAGTCGGTGAAACTGAGCTGGCCCGCCGTGACCACGACGGCCGGGCTCTCGGTGTCCTGCGTTTCGAACGAAAGCCCCGACAGTGCGGCCGAATCCGTGGCCAGCACCACGGCGGGGCCCGATGCCGCGATCACCCGGACACTGCCAGGCCCGTCCTCCGCGGTGACCGTGACCGCCTTGGTCAGCACCACCGTTTCGCGGTACTGACCAGGACTCACCATGATGACCGAGCCGTCCACCGCCTCGGCCAGTGCCTCTGAAATCGACCGATGTCCCATCGCCGCGACCTGAGTCACCACGATCACGTCGTTTGCCACGTTGTGCCTTCCGTCTCAAGCCGAACCGGCGCGGGCGTATCCGGCCAGTACGAGGCGCCCTTCGAGGCTGGCCGTCGCCAAGTCGAGCCGCGACCGGCAGCCGGTTTTCGCGAACAGCCGGGTGAGGTGGTTCTCCACCGTCTTCTCGCTGACCAGGATCGAGGCCGCGATCTGCCGGTTGGTCTGTCCACGCTGGATGAGCGTGATGATGGTTTCCTCCACGGTGGACATTTCCACATGGCGAGCGCGATAACGCGGCGGCGTCAGCCCACTGGTGGCCATGAAGGATTTTATGGTCAAGCGCAGCCAGTCGTCACCGAGGCTCCTGGCGATGCCGTATGCCTCGTGGAACCAGGGCCGCGGGTCGTCGGCGAGCAGTGCGACGACGACACAGCCGCACACGAGGTCGGTCAGCGCGCCCTGCCTGCGCATGATCTCGATCGACTCGACCGCGGCGGCGTGGTCGCGCTCGACCATCCCCCGCAGCACGAGCTCGGCCGCCCGGAACTGGGTGCCGCCGAAGCGGGCGTGCAGTTGTTTCGTCTCGGCGCACAACCGGCGCAGCTTCGCCGAGTCACCGGCGATCAGTTCAAGGTAGGCCAAGCGGACGAGCAGCCAGGGAAGGCCGAGCTGGTCTTCGCCCGAGATCCGCTCGTACGCCGCCCACCCCAGCGCCCTGGCGCGGTCCGGTTCTCCCAGCCGGGTGACGATGTCGATTTCGACGCAGGCATGACTGGCCGGATGCGGCGACTGCGGGCCTGCCAATGACAGCCACTGCGCGGCCCGCTTGACGTCGCCCTGCCGCGCCAGCACCTCCGCGGCGAGCAAGCGCGCCAGCGGATGGATCGCGGGGTGGACGGGCGTGGTCAGCTCGAGTGCCCTGGCATAGGAAGGTATCTCGTTCCACTCGCCCTTGAGGTAGCACTGCCTGAGCCGGGCGTACGCCGCGAGCGGGCCGGTCACCGGCTTGCCGTGCCCTTGGCCGAGCACCAGCTGGAACATGTGCGATACGTCATGCCAGTCACTGGCGACCTCGGCGGCCTCGGCGGGGAAGTCGTCTCCCCGCAACACGGCGAAGGCGGCCGTCAGCTCACTCACGCTGCCCAGTTCGCCGCTGGTGAACCACCGGCTGCAGAAATCCAGCGGGGCAAGGCATTCCGCGTCACGGCCCACTGCGTCGTACACGGGACCGGGCACCGGGACGGTGGTGTAAATGGCGGCCAGCGCCGCCGATGCCGCCAGCTCGCGCCGCTGGTGACCGGCGAAGCCCGTGCTCACCGCTTCCGCGACGACCTCACCGAGGCATCGATAGTGCCCGATCCGCACCAGCAGTCGCTGCAGGACGGTCAACACCCGAGCGTGGTCCGTCCCGCCGGGCACGCAGTGGTGCAGCGCGGCGCGGTACCAGCGGGCGGCCAGCTCCGGATCGGTCGAAAGCGAGCCGTCCGCCCCGGTCTCCAGCAAGGCCACCAACGACGGGTCGGCAGGCATGGCGGTGCCTGCCAGAGCGATGTGGTCGGCCAGCGTGGCGGGATCCGGCGGCTCCGCGCCGTCGCGCAGCAGATACTCGGCGATCGCGCGGTGCACGCCGGGCACCTCGACCGGATCCATCGCCGCGACCAGTGCGGGACAGGGAGTGCCGAGCACTCCCCACTTGTCACAGTCCAGCGCACCGGCGGCGACCAGGTAGTCGACCACGCGGCCACAGGTATCGAGATCCTGCCCGACGGCGGCGGCGAAGAACCGCAGATCGTCAAGGCGGAAACCGTCGGCGCCACCGACGACGGCGAGCAGATGTCCGGCCGGCTCACCAAGATCGGCCACCAGCCGCACCAGGTGGTTTTCGGGCGGTAACGCCACCGGCCTGTTCGAATGCGCCAAGCAGAGGTGATCCTGGACCCGGACGACCCGTCCGCTGCGGCGCAGTGCGGTGAACATCCCGAGCACGGCGCCCGGGTTTCCGGCCAGTGAGCCGAGCGCGGAGCCGAGCGCGGGCGCCACGGCCTCGTCCAGCGGCACACCGCAGGCGGCGTCGGCGAGCAGTTCGTCGATCTCGGTCTCGGAGAGCGGCCCCAGGTCGAGCACCCTGTCCGCGAGCGCGCTCAGTGCGGACGGCTCCGCGGTGACGCCGTCTTCGCGGCAGGTGGCGACGATCACGCAGCCCGCCCGATAGGCGGCCGTGACGACGAGTGCGGGATCCGGCGCCGCGTGCGCGTCGTCGATCAGCACCGCCACCCTGCCGGTGGCGAGGCAGCCGAACAGCCGCTCCAGCTCGGACAGCAGCCGCGACCGTGGCTGGGCCGAGCGATAGGTCGCCGGCCTGCACAGCCGGCTGACCGCCGCCATCGCGGCGGCGACCCTGGAGTTGCCGAGCTCGTGGAACTCGCTCCGGAACGCGGCGACCACCAGCGCGCCGCAGAACAAGTCCCACCGGGGCAGGTCAGCGGCACACCGAATACGTACGACATCGAATCCGCGAGCCTGTAAATTGGACTCGGCGACATCGAGGAAAGCGGTTTTACCGGTACCCGCGTCACCCCGGACGACCATCAGCGCCGGATTTCCGGTGATCTCGTCCAGCGCCGCGATCTCGGCCTTTCGGCCGATAAAGGAACCGCGCTCCGTGAACACCGTCAGCCTCCCTGTTTCCCGCACCGTCACCCTTTGGAGTCAAACCCGCTGGCCGCTCGAGTGTTGACAGACCCGCTCAGTAAAGGAATCTACGCGGATGACCACCGCAACGGACCGTCTTGTACATCATGCCGGACAAGCTTAGGGATTTTCCCTCACGGGCCCCAACGAAGACACGCCGAGTCCGGTACCGGAATTCACCGACTCCGTAATTCGCGGACAAGTTTCCATAAATCACGGAAACGCGCTATCCAACGGTTGAGATTGCTAACGTTTCCAGTACCGCCCGAGTATGGTCTCGACAAAATTCCGCTGATCGAGGTATGAGACGGTGGTGATACCCAGTCATGCAACCGGAAAGACTCCATCGGCCACACGGTAACGCCGTATCCGAGATCTTCCGCACACCTGGCCGTCCGCCGCTACTGGTCATCACCGGCCCGGCGGGCATGGACCTCGATTCAGCGTTCGACGAAGTACAAAAACACTGCAATAATACTTACTCCAGGCCGCCCAGAATTGTCAACGTGTCGCTCAGTGATCCCCGCGCCAAACTCCCGTTGCCGGACCAACCGGGGTCGCGGAGCGCGGACCGGACAGCACCGGGCTCCGTAGCGCTCGTCAGAGACGTCCACCGCGTGCAGCCAGAATCGCTCGCCGCGCTGGAAAGCCTGGTCCGGAAACTGCAGGGCACCACGTCGGTCTGCGTCTGTGTGCTGCCGCTCCCCTTGCCACCGCACGCCAGAACCGCGTTCGCCGAGGCCTATGGCCGGCTGAGCCAGGACGGTCTGGTCCGCCATGTCAACCTGCGGCCGCTGTCACCGCGGCAGCTGGACACCTTCATCGCGGGCGCGATCGAAGCCACGCTCGAGCCGGTGGCGCTGACCAGGTTGTGGAAGCAGACCAGGGGCTGGCCCGCCACCGCGGGCACCGTGATCGAGAGCTTCCACGAATGCGGCCTGGCCAGGATCGTCGACCGGCGTGCGTATCTGAGGCGCGGTTTTCCGCGACGATGGCCGAACACCGACCTCCCGGTGCAGTGGATCCGCCGGATGGGACCCGAGTACTGGCGCGCCGCCAAGGCTATCGCGGTAGTGGGCCCACTCGGTGAAGCGGCGCCCCGGCTGGTGGCGGAGGCGATGGGAATCCCCGAGGGGGAGGCCATTCGCCTGCTGACACAGCTCGATCGGGCGGGCGTGTTGAAACTCCACCGCGCGGAACGCGCATGGCGGTTCCGGCTTCCGCTGGTCGCTTCGTGTCTCGAGGAACTGCTCGGCCCCTACGAACGGCGCAAGCTGGCGCAGATCGCCGTCTCCGCGCTGTGGCAGGGAACGGCGCGCTGCGCCGACCCTTACTACTTGCCGGACCAGCTGGTCAATGCCGGTGCGATGGTCGACAAGAACCGGGCGAGGAACGAGTTGCTGACGAGCGCCGGGCGAGTGGCGGTGCGGGGCAGCGTCCGGGCCATCCCGTGGTTGCGAGCCGCCGCCGAGCTCACCGGGGATCGAGTGGACCGGGTGGGGATCCTGCTCACCCATGCCTGGACCTGCCTGGTACGCGGAGAAGCCGCGCTCGCGCTGGAGTCCTCCGACACGGTGCTGAAAAGCTACGCTCGCGAAATCCCCGACGGCATGGTGCCGGACGTCCTGTTCGTGCACCTGACCGCGATGCACCAGGCAGGCGAGACCTGTACGCTGGAAAAGATCGCGCAGGGCGAGTGGTGGCCATGGCCTGGAACGGCACTGGAGCAGGCGGTCGCCAGGGCGTACACGCTGTCACTGCTCGGGCGCTGGCAGGAAACGCTCGCCCTGCTGAGCCCGGAGACCACTCCGGCCACGCACGACGTCGAAACCATCCGCGCGACGGCGGAGCTCTGGCTGGGCGGGACAGCCGGGTTCGACCGGCTCGTCGCCGTGCTGCCCGGCCGTTTCAAGGCAGGCGAGAGCCCCTGCCAGGAGGTCAGTGACCGAGCGGGCGCGTTACTGGTACTCGCCGAGCGCGACCGTGCCGAGCGGCTGGCCGCCGGAGTCCACGGTTCGCCCGTCCAGCTGGACCTGCCAGGACAGTCCCTCCTCGCGGTCTACCACGGCAGGATCGACGAAGCGCTGGACTTGGCGCACAAGAGCATCGCCACCAGCGCGCCGCACGGATGCAACCATGTGCAGACCGCGATGTATCAGATCGCCGCGGTACTGCAGCTGTTCCGCGGCAGGCTGGCGCGTGCCCGCGACCTGATCGCGACGGCGCGCACGCGACAGCCGACGCTGCCGCACCTGCTCGCACTCGCGGAAGCCCGCTACGGACTGGTCTTCGGCGAAATCGAGTCGGCCGAGTCGATCCTCACGTCCGCGTTGGAACGAGCCGAGGAGAACGGCGTACTGGCGCGGACCGAAGGTCTGTGGATCATGCTGGCCGACATCGCACTCCACACCGGGCGGACCGAAGACCTGCCCGGCTACCTGCGCAAGGTCGACCACGTCGCCACCCGGATGGGCACCGAACTCGCCGAGATCGACCGGCTGACCCTGCGGGCGCTGGTCGAGTCCGACCACGCTTCGGCGCAGGCGGCGATCCGGCTGGCCGAGCGACGCGGTCAACCGCTGGAGCAATTCGTCGTGCTGCAACGCCTGGTGCGGTACGGCGTCGCCGAGCCGGGCCTGCTGGCCGAGGCATACGCGTTACTGGGCGACATGAACGCGCTGCTGAGCCGGGCGTCGACACGCAACCTGATGCGTGTGCACGGGGTGGCCATCCCCGGCCGCCAGGAGGCGGTCGCGGAGAACGAGCGACTCTTGGCCGTGCTCGTCACGGAAGGGTTGAGCAACAAGCAGATCGCGAACGCGCTCGGGAGCAGTGAGAAGAGCGTGGAGGGCAGGCTTTCGCGGCTGTTCTCCCGTACCGGCTACCAATCACGGGTCGAGCTCGCCACCGCGATGCTGACCGGGCAGTTCCACTAGGGCGTGTCTCGTGATCCTGGTGGCTTTACGTTGATGTCTCGCCCTCTGCCGACAGATGGCGTCGTCGCGTGCGCAGATGGACGGCATGCGTACACAGATGGACGGCATGCGTGCGCAGACGGACGACACTCGGCGAGTCCTCCGCATGCCTGAGATCGGCGTGGCGTCCATCCGCGTACGCGTGGCGTCCATCCGCGTACGCGTGGCGTCCGTTCCGGAACACAAAACATCGCCATCTGTCGACAGATGGCGTAAGACAAGCAGGATCACACCAGCCCGCTTGTCTACGTCACCTGTCGACAGATGACGTAGACAGCAACGGAGATCAGTAGTGGCATTCGGGGAGGGGCCCGTGCACAACGCCGGTATTGGTCACGCGGAAACAATAGTCTTTCACGTCGTCATAAATGTGCGTCGGAAGACGCTCACCGCTCAAGCCGGAGGTAAGCCGCAGCGTCGCATGCGCGGCCCCCTTCGGGAAGAAGTAGGTAGTCTTGCCACCTGCGCCTATTCGGGCTTCCTTTTTAGTTCCCGGAATTTCGTCGTAAGCCCAATCGTAGGCATGGAACGTGGCGATGATGACGTCCGGCAAGTTGTAGTGATTGGAAACCCGGATGAAATTGCAGTCGTTTCGCTTCCAGTCGCACGGTGGTTGGCCGGCTGATGCGCTGCCGGGAACCACGGCAGCGGTCAGGAAGCTCACGGCGGCGACCAGTACCGCCTTGGTCGACCGTCGCATCGTCCTCTTCATTGTATTACTCCTCCACTCTCCACCTTGAGGAACAGCGCGCAAACCACCGGCGAAGGGAATCCGCACGCGCAAATGAGTTCGTGAGTCCTGCCGACGGTTAGAACCGCCGGCAACGCTCACGATAACCTGCACCCCAGGCCGCGGATCATTCCTTACTCGCTGGCAATGAACACCCAACGGCCGTCGGTGCCCACTGATGCCGGCATTCGAGCGAGCCGGATAATATTGTTCCGACCGGCGCACCTCCAGTTCGCCCATCGCCACCACAAATTACCGTTCGCGCAGACAAGGCACCAGCGGAAGCCGGCGTTGAAGGGGAATCCCTCATCAACGCGGGTTCGAGGCGGTCAGCCGCACGAAGCGCCCGCTTCGAGCCTGGCCACCCGGCGCGCCGGGTCCAGGCCCCGGTTCAGCGTCGGCGTCCAACCCGCGTCAGTGCCGAGCGGCTGGTCCGGATGCGCGGTGTTGAACGCCTTCACAAGGCTGACCGGCCTGCCATCCACCAGGTTACCCGTGTCGGTGATCGCCGTTCCGCCCCAGTTGTAGATGACCTTCTCCGGCGCGATACTCCGGATATAGTTGTTCTCCGCGTAGACCTGCGACGTCACTCCGACCCCCCAGCTGAACACCGGGTCGCCTTCGTAAAGGTTGTTGTAGACGTGCACTTGGCCGAACCGCACCCGCGGCGCGCGCTCCCGCACGTCGCGGAAGACGTTGTGGTGCACCGAGACCCGTAGCTTGCCAGTATCCGTCGTCGACGTGTTCGACGAACCGATCAGCATCACCTTGCCGTGCTCGGTGAACACGTTGCGCGACACCGTCACGAGATCGGCGCCGGAGGTGATGTCGAGCTGACCGTCGTGCGTCAGGTACGGACGTCCGAAGTGGACCGGCTGAGCACTGTCGATGTTCGGCTCGTCGGTGAACGTGTTGTGGTCGATCCACACGTTCTCCGAACGCTGGACCGACACCGAGTCGTACGCCGCGTTCCAGTTGCCCGGCGTCTCGCCAGGAGTGTTGTCCCCCGGGTTCCACCGGGAAAAGCAGTCCCGCGTGTCCCGGAAGGTCAGGTCGCGCACGATCACGTTGCGCGCGCCGTGGATCCGCAGGCTGCCCCCGGTGACACCGGCGCCGCGACCGGCACCGATGATCGTGGTGTCGGCGCGCACGGTCAATCCCACCACCGCCGCCTGCTTGCGCGAGGACGCCACCCGGGCGTCCTCGACCGAGCCCTGGGGGTCACGCTCCCATCCCCACACGGCCGGGTCATACGCCGCGAGGTAGTCCTGCTGGGTGTAGCCACCGGTCGCGTACTCGGCGCAGGTCAACGGCTTTCCGCCGTCGTCGGTGTTCACGTCGATCATCCCCTCGACCCGGATGATCCGCGGCGCAGGCGCCGCCAGCGCCGCGACCAGCTCGGCGCGCGTGCGCACCGGGTGAACGTGGTCCGCGGGAGCGGCCGCGCCACCGGTCGTCCCCGTGCCGCTTGACGCCCACCCGTCGCCGGTGGGCAGCACCTCTCGGGACCTGTCCTGGACGGCGTGCGCCGGCGTGCTCACCAGGCACGCACACGCGAGAACAAGCGCACAGACGAGCAACCACGTGGTGGATTCGATCCGAACTTGGGTTTCCTCAGTCGTGACGGTATCCACCATCGCACCCCTCCGCGGTCAGAGATCATTTTCGATTCACTCTGCTCCCCCGCTGATGAACTCGCGCAGCCCTATCGGGGGTTTCCGCGGCTTTGATTCCGAGCCTGCGGCAGAGAGGCGGTGCTCGTCGGCGCCCGCCCCGGACGGCGGCGGGCCGGTCTCGCCGGTCGCCACCGGCCGTCGCACAATCGGTGCTGCCACGGCGCCACGGCGCTGAGCAACCGCCATCGCGTCCAGCCGACGCAATGTGCCGGCATCGGGAACGTCGACGACTCCGCGGTCTCCTGCCGCGAAATCGTCCAGCATGCTCAGAAAACTGCGAGTGGCGGGTGCCCCCGGCCGGTCCACGAACAGCTCGAACCGCCTGACCGGATGAGGCCCGGACAGTGCCTGCTGAAACGCACCGGTCTCGGAGACCACCCGTGCCAGTGAGCCCGCATCCACGTAGACGGCCCGGTCGCGATCAGTACGCACGACGAACCGCTGGTCCTCCTCCAGCTGCGCGGCAACGACGAACCTGCCACCGGAGCCCCCTGGACGCCGTCGCAGGTCATCCACGGTGTCCCGGAACCGCGACCCCGCCTCCTGTTCCTCGGAACGGAAGGAGATGCCCAGCGGCCTGCCTCCGGACGTCACCGTGAACGAACGCACCGAACCGGGATGAATCCGCCGCCACCGCTGGGTGGCGACGTCCTGCGCCAACACCGACGCCGGCCCAGAAGAGAACGACCGCCACAACCCGCCATTGAGCACACGCGAGTCCCACGTGCTCGATTCTTGGCGCAAATGGACGCTCACGGTCTGGGTCGCCGCGACCACCGGCTGCCGATAGCCCAGGCCACCGAGCACGCGCTGGAAATCCCTGGCGACGCCGCCGGGCTCGTCAACCGCGCCCGCCGAGCACACGATCATGGTGATCGCGTCGACCCCGCCGGACGTGGTCGCCTCGCGGAACACCCGCAGATCATGCACGAGCCGCCCCAAGGTGGCACCCGTGATCGCCAACCGGACACCATCCCTGCTGTACACCTCCACCGAAGCAGGCTTGCCGTGCGTGACGGTCAGGAAGGACTTGTTCGACCACGGAGCGACGAACTGCTCGACAGGGGGAACCTCAGCTGGACCGGCCGCTCGGAGCCCATCCGTCTGCGGAGCCGGCGCGGTCCCGCTCACGGGGACCCGAGCAGTCACCGGATTTGGGGAGTACCGGGATATCCTCATGTCTACCTGCCGGTCAAAGGGCGTCGCCGCGAAGCTGACGCCGACCGGCTGGTCGCCGTTTCGCATTTCGATCGCGTGCAGCTCCCAGGACCGCAAGGTCACCACCCGGCCCGCCCGCTTGTCGAGTGCGCGCAGTTCAATGCCCTCCACCACGTGGTCGGGCACCCTGCGCCACGCACCCTCGACACGGACCCCGCCACGCCCACCGGCGCCCTCGAGCTCGCTGCGCACGGCACCGGTCGGCGCGTACGCCACACCACGATAGGAGAACTGATCGGCCAGGATCTGCTGGAATTCGTCAGCCATGGAGCGGCGACCGGTGCCAGCCTGCCCACTCCCTGACACCAGCAGCACCACCGACTCGCTGGTCCTGCCCGCGCCGGCCAGCCACGGCTGCGACCGAACGACCAGCCCGGCGAGCTGACGGCCGCCGAGCCGCACCGGCCGACCGTCCACCAGCACGACCGCATGGCCCCCGTCACTCGGCGTGTCCACGAAGAACGACCGCCGCGGCCACGGGCCCGCCGTGGTCCACGCGACGCCACCCGCTGTCCGCGCCCAGCTCCGCGCCACCGGATCCGCGCCACCACTGAACGACATCCCGACCACGTGGCCATTGCGGGTCAACTCCGTCATGGCAACCGAACCGGGCCGGAACCAGACCCGTTCCCCATTAGCCCCGTGGCCCCACGCCGGAACGTCCAGGTGCGGGAATACCTGCCACGCGCCTCCATTGTGGACGGCCGTCATACTGACACCGTAGCGCTTCCTGACCAACTCCAGACCGGTCGTCGGGGCCAGTACAGGCCGGTCAAAACCATGCACCTCGGCCAAAGCCCGCTGGAAGTCGTGCGCCAGCCACTTGTCCGGACGCGCACCGGTGTCCGAGGCCAGCAGCACGACCTCATCGGCGAGATCCGGGTTGACCGCGACAGCTTGGCGGAACGGCGCCGACTGGGTAAGCACACCGGCCAGATCCGCACCGTTCACGGTCACCGTCCGGCCATCGCGCAGCGTCAGCTCGACCTGTTCGCGACCATCGTCCACGTGCACGAAAAAGGCCCGCGACGACCACGGCGAACGCAGCACACGCGCTGGGGCACTGGTTTCCGACCACTTGAATTTGCCGGTCCTGAGCACAACCGTGCCTGTCTTGTCGACCCCATTCGCCCACGTCACGGCGGCAGCGAGCTGTTCACCGGTCTGGAACGACACGCCGATCGTCCGGCCGTTTTGCTCCAACGGGGCCGACTGCACATCCGCGGGATCGAAGGCCTGCCGCCACGCGAACGGACGCGCCGGTGGCTCCGGTGCCACCGGAGCAACAACCGGCGTCCTGCGCGGACGCGCCACCGGCGCTGGTGCGGGTGCGGGTGCGGGTGCGGGTGCGGGTGGAGTGACGACCGGACGTCCAAGCGGGCGCTCCCCGATGTAATGCAACTCCGCCAGCCCCGCGAAACCGGAACGATCGAAACCAGCACCACCACGACGCGCATCATGGAACACCGCAAGCGGCAACGGAACATCCCCACGACGCGCCTGCCGGAAAACATCCGAACCCGTGACCACCCGCCCCAACGCCCGGCCATCAAACAACATCTCAGCCCCGGCAGCGGTCCGCACCCGGAATTCACCGTCCAAAGTAGACGGTACATCGACAAAGAAAGTACCGGACGGCCACAACGACCCCGAACCACGATGACCACCCGCAGCCGCCCAAGCGACAACACCGACACTGTCCTCAGCCGAACGGAACGTCGTCCCGATCACCACACCACGATGCATCAACGGCGTCCGCACCAACGCCGACACCTCAACACCCCGCCATGCCTGAGCACGCATATCAAAACCCAGCACCTGCGCCGACCCCGACGAGAAAGCACGCCACTCGCCACCGTCAGCCACCGCCGTCAGCCACGAACGCGATTCGCCTGGGACACGCAACACCACCGCCCCAGTACCGGCAACCACCGGCAACCGCGAACCGAACCCACCCAACGCCTGCTGGAAATCATGCGCCACACCACCAGGCTCATCCCGCTTCCCCGCATCACCCACAACCAAGGCGATCGCACCCACCGAATCATCACCAGCGGCACGGAAAATCTTCAAATCATTGACCAGCAACGCCAAATTGTGCCCATCAAGCCACACCCGATCACGACCCGCGAGATGCACCTCAACCCGATCAGCCGACCCACCTCCAACATCAGCCGACACAAAAAAGGTTTCCCTCGGGAAAGGCGCCCGCACCGCCCGCACCACAGAACCAGACCCAACAGACCCAGCGTGATACTCGGAGTAGTCCGAATAGCGACCCCGCACACTACGCACATCCAGCTTCCGGTGATCACCCACCCGGAACGTGACACCCACACCCCGGCCCTCACTCACCAAAGGCCGCACCCGCACATCACGCGATTTGAACCGGACCACCCCACCAGCCGGCGCAAAACCCATGACCTCAACGTTCTGTACCGTATCGGTACGGTGCGAAATCCAAGCCCCGAGCCGCCGCCGCAACGACCCCAGCCCACCCCCACGCGTATGCACAACGGCCGTCTCCCCATGAGACTCCACAGTGGATGTCGTGGCCTTCCGGTGGGTCACCCCGGACGGCAGTGGGTGATTCTCGCTGGTCGTCACCGGGCGCGGTAACGGTGCCGCAGTGGCGCCACGCTGCTGGGCGGCCGCGATCGCATCCAGCCGAGCCGATGTGGCGGTGTCGGGAACGTCGACGACGCCGCGGTTCCCGGCCGCGAAATCCTCCAGCATGCTCAGGAAACTGCGAGTGCCGGGTGCCCCCGGCCGGTCCGCGAACAGCTCGAACCGCCTGACCGCATGCGGCCCGGACAGCGCCTGCTGAAACGCACCGGTCTCGGAAACCACCCTGGCCAGCGAGCCCGCATCCACATAGACGGCCCGATCGCCCTCGGCACGCACGACGAACCGCTGATCCTCCGCCAAATGCACGGCAACAACAAACCTGCCACCGGCCTGCCCAGAACGCCGCCGCAGACCATCAACGGTTTCCCCGAACCGCGATATCCCCGCCCCGTCCTCGGAACGGAACGAGATACCCAGAGTCCTGTCCCCGGACATCAACGTGGACGAACGCACCGACCCAGGATGAATTTGCCGCCACCGCTTGCTAGCGACGTCCTGCGCCAGCACCGACGCCGGCCCAGAAGAAAATGACCGCCACAACCCACCACCCAAAATACCCGTGCTCCACGTGCGCGGTATGGGGTTGTAGCCAGTTACCACGGTTTGGGTCGCTGCGACCACCGGCTGCCGATAGCCCAGTCCACCGAGCACACGCTGGAAATCCCTGGCGACACCACCGGGCTCGTCGACCGCGCCCGCCGAGCACACCAGCATGGTGATCGCATCGGTCCTGCCGGACGCGGTCGCCTCGCGGAACACCCGCAGATCATGCACGAGCCGCCCCAAGGTCGCACCCGTGATCGACAACGGGACACCATCCCTGCGTTGTACCGTCACCGAAGCAGGCCTACCGTGCGTGTGGATCAGGAACGAATTGTCCGGCCACGGGGCCACGAACTGCTCGGCATTTTGAAACTCATCAGGGCCGACCGTTTGAAGCCGATCCAGCTGCTGAGCCGACGTAGTCCCGCTCACGGGTGCCCGAACAGTCACCTGCTCGTGCGAGTACTGGGATAGCAAAGCGCTGCCCTGCCGTTCTTTGGGCAACGCTTTGAAGCTGACACCTACCGGCTGGTCGCCGCGGCGCAGCTCGGTCGCCTGAAGCTCCCAGGACCGCAAGCTCACCACCCGGCCCGTACGCTTGTCGAGGGCACGCAGCGCAACGCCCTCCACCACGTGATCGGGCACCCTGCGCCACGCACCCTCGACATGGACGCCCCCACGCCCATCGGCACCTTCGATCTCGAGGTGCACAGCACCGGTGTTCGCGTACGCCACGCCCTGGTAGGAGAACTGATCGGCCAGTGCCTGATGGAAGTCGTCCGCCAGGGAGCGGCCGGCGGCATCCACCTGGCCGCTTCTTGACGTCAGCAGCACCACAGACTCGCTGCTCTCACCCGCGCCGGCCAGCCACGGCTGCGACCGAACCAACAACGCGGCGAACTGACGGCCATCGAGCCGCACCGGCCGCCCATCCACCAACACAACCGCATGACCCCTGCCACCCGGCGCCTCCACGAAGAACGACCGCCGCGGCCACGGACTCGCCTCGGTCCCCGCGTCCCCGCCCACTGTCCGCGCCCACCGCCGCGCCACCGGATCCGCACCACCACTGAACGACACCCCGACTACGCGGCCACCGCGGGTCAACTCCGTCATGGCAAGCGAACCCGGCCGGAACCAGACCCGCGTCCCATCAACCCCACGGCCCCACGCCGGAACGTCCAGCTGCGGGAATACCCGCCACTCGCCTCCATCGTGGACGGCCGTCATACTGGCGCTGAAGCTGCTCCCTTCGGCGGTCCCGTTGACCAGCTCCAGCCCGGTCGTCGGGGCCAGGACAGGCCGGGCGAAACCATGTACCTCGGCCAAAGCTCTCTGGAAGTCGTGCGCCAGCCCCTTACCCGGACGCGCACCGGCGCGAGAAGCCAACAGCACGATCTCGTCGCCGAGACCCGGATTGACCGCGACAGCCCGCTGGAAGGGCACCGACTGGGTGAGCACACCAGCCAGATCCGCACCGCCCACGGTCACCGTCCGGCCATCGCGCAACGTCAACTCGACCTGTTTGCGACCACCGTTCACGTGCACGAAAAAGCCCCGCTCCGACCACGGCGAACTCAGCACACGCGTTGAGGTACTGGTTCCGGCCCACTGGAACTCTCCGGGATCGAGCAGAGCCGTACCCGTCTTGTCGTCACCCCGCACCCACCTCGTGGCGACAGCGAGATGTTCACCCGTCTGGAACGACACACCGATCGTCCGGCCCTTGTACTCCAACGGGGTCGACCGCACATCAGCGGGATCGAAAGCAAGCCGCCCCGAGAACAGACGCACCACCGGTGCCGGTGCCGATGCCACATCCGCTGGAGCGACAACCGGCGCCCGCCTTGGGGGACGCGCCAACAGAGCCGGTTCAGGTGCCGGTGCCGGTGCCGGTGGAGTGGTGTCCGGCGTCCGTCCGGACGGACGTTCCCCGGTGAAGTGCAACTCCGCCAGCCCCGCGAAACCGGAACGATCGAAAGCAGCACCACCACGACGCGCATCATGGAACACCGCGAGCGGCAACGGAACATCCCCCCGACGCGCCCGCCGGAACACATCCGAAGCCGTAACCACCCGACCCAACGCCCGACCGTCGAGCAACACCTCATCCCCACCATAAGTCCGCACCCGGAACCGACCATCAGAAGTAGACGGAACATCAACAAAAAACGTTCCCACCGGCCAAGGCGACCGCGAAACACCATGACCACCCGCAGCCGCCCAAGCGAGAACACCAACGCTGTCCTCACCCAAACGGAAGGTCGTACCGATCACCGCACCACGATGCACCAACGGCGTCTGCACCAACGCCGACAACGCAACACCACGCCATTCCTGACTACGCGCATCCACACCCAGCACATCCGCCGCCCCCGACGAGAAAACACGCCACGCACCACCATCAGCCACCGCCGTCCGCCACGAACCCGACCCCGCATGCGCACGCAACACCACCGGTCCGGTACCGGCGACCACCGGCAGCTCAGGAGCAAACCCACCCAACGCCTGCTGGAAATCATGCGCCACACCACCAGGGTCATCCCGCTTCCCCGCATCCCCCGCAACCAAAACAACCGCACCCACCGAACCATGAACCGCGGCACGGAAAACCCTCAAATCATTCACCAGCAAGCCAAAATTATGCCCATCAAGCGACACCGGCCCGCGACCCGCGAGATGAACCTCAACCCGATCAACAGACCCACTGTGAACATCAGCCGATACAAAGAAACTGTCCATCGGGAAAGGCGCCACCTCCGACCGCACCACACCCGCCCCAACAGACCCACCGTGATACTCGGTAACCCCGGCATAGCTGTCCCGCACACTCCGCAAATCCAGCTTCCGCTGATCACCCACCCGGAACGTGACCCCCACAGCCCGACCCTCACTCACCAAAGGCCGCACCCGCACATCACCCGAACGGAACCGAACCACACCACCATCCACCCCAAAACCCGCGACCACATCGTTATGCACCGCACCAGAACGATGCAACACCCACGCACCCAACCGCCGCCGCAACGACCCCGAACCACCACCACGAGACTCCACAGTGGTCGTCTCCCGGGTATGCACAGTGGTCGCTTCCCCATGGGCGAATGAAACACTCGACTGCTCGAACCGCCCAGGCTCCCAGCCATTCGCTCCGCCGGCACCGGACAAGACGGTCGACGACGAACCACCTTCCGACAAGACCTTCAGCTCGACACCCTGGGACAGCGCGCGCTCGAAGGGTGCCGCCACGCCTTCGTCACCCGATTTTGCAGCCGGCAACGAAATCGTCTGCGGTGTCCTGCCTTCGAATGCCCGCCGGAACGGTTCCGTGCTCACGACCGGCTCGGCGAGCGTTTTCCCGTCCATCGCCCAGCGCCCGCCGTCGCGCTCGGAGATACGGAGCTTGGAGCGCTCCGCGTCGACGAGGAACGGCGAGTCCCGCTGTGGTGCGGACTGCTGCCTCCCCAGCACAGGGGTGGTGCCGGAATCCCCGTCTGCCGCGGTCCGCGACTGCGCGAGCCCACGGTCGGCTTCGGTCCGGAACGTCGCGCCCACGATCCGCTCGCCGTGGCGTAGCGGTGCCGAGTCTCCTCGCGCGGTCTCGAAGTGAGGGATCCGCGCACCGGCCTCGTCGACACCGAGCGTGGCACGCTGCGGCGACGGGTCCGTCGTGCTGAAGGTTTGCCGACCGCCGTCCGCGGTCAGCGGCTGGCGCGCGTCGAATCGTTCGGCCGGCGTTCGCGGCGAGTCGTGCGCCGCGCCGTGTGTCCCGTTGCCATGGCCGACCGATGTCCGCTG
Organism: Amycolatopsis sp. NPDC059657; assembly: GCF_042734395.1. Lineage (NCBI taxonomy): Bacteria > Bacillati > Actinomycetota > Actinomycetes > Pseudonocardiales > Pseudonocardiaceae > Amycolatopsis > Amycolatopsis sp. NPDC059657. The sequence continues at coordinate 33,192 of NZ_JBHWEB010000098.1, forward strand.
ACCGCCCGCGGCCTCGGACGTGGCCGTCGACGGATGTTCGGCGACGAGCCTCGGTTGCTCTGGCCCGCTAGCCGAGCTTGTCGCGGGACTCGTGTGCGCCTCCGATTCCACCCGGGCTTCGGACGTGGTGGCCTGCCGCTGCTCGACGACCGGGTGCCCTGTCGTGGCCGGGCGATCCCCTGTCACCTCCGCAGCGCCGACAGGAGAACCGCCCGAGTTCCCGATGGGGGCGAGATGGTCGCCACCCGGTGTACCGGTGACCGCGTGGCCGCCGCGCTCGGTTTCAGCGACCAGCTGCCGTTCGGGGTGGTTCGAAGCGTCGTCCGTTTTCCGGCCGGTGACGTCAGGATGCCGGACGCCGTCGGTGCCGCGATGGTCCTCAGTGGACACTTGCGGCCCACCGCCGGGCTTCATCGCACTCTCCGGTGCGCGTGTTTCCCCGACGCCCCGGGCGCCAGCGCCCTTGTCCAGCTGGCTGGTGTCCGTCGACACCGTTCGCTCCGCCGGACCACGACCGCTGTCACTGACGACCCGCGGCTCATCGGCCCCCAACCCGTGGACCACGGAACGCTCCCCACCCGGTGCATTCCCGCTTTCCGTCTGCGGTTTGCCGCCCGGCATCGCAGGTGACTCTGCTCCGATCCGGCCACCGTGGGTCTGTGGCACGGCGCCATTCCGGCCACCCCCGGAGCCCTGCGGTATGGCCGAACCCTCTCGGCCGCCCGGACCATCGGGCCTACCCACTTCGTGTCGGGGCGCGGAGGAATCCGACGCGCCGGCGCGACCGGCAGCCGATGTCTCGGTAACGGCCCGCTGAGCGTGCACGGGCTCGGCGTGCCGGGGTGTGCCCGATGACTGTTCCTGGGCGGTTCGTCCGTCCCCGGACACCGGTTGCCCAGCAGCACCCACCGGATCGCGCCTAGCCGACACTGGGGAGACCGCGGTGGTTTGCCCTTTTCCGGTTCCCTGCCGGTGATCCGGACCTTGGCCGGACGCACGGGACTGGCCGGCGTCGGCCCCCTCGGGCGCCTTCGCGGCAGCGGTAGAGCCATGGCCGCTCCCGGCGACCACCTGGGCAGCGCCTCCCCCCGCGGTGCCCGGATGGGCGCCCGCCCCCGGTCCGGTCCCAGTCGGAACGGTTGATTCCCGGACGGCGCCGGGTGCGCGTACGTCGTCCGAGGCGCTGGTGCTCGCCGTCCCGTTGGTCTCACCGCTTCCGACAGTCCTGGGCACTGCCACAGTTCGACCGCCGGTCGTACTCGTGTCCCCACCCTGCCTGCTCGGCGTACCACCACTCTGCGCCGTCGACCTACGCTGACCGCCGTCGCCCTGGTCACCAGCCGTGCTCGTCTTCACTGTCGCGTGACCGCTCTGCGAGTCCGGCGACGGGCCACCTGCCGTACTCCGCGCACCGCTCTGCCCGCCCGCGGACGTCTCAGGCTGCCGGGTGAAGACAGAGCCGATCGGCGCCCCGTGTGCGTCGGTCATCGATGTAGTCGAAGTGCCCTGGCCAGTATTCGGCACAGGAAGCGCCGAGAGCGGTTTGAGGTCGCCGATGGGTTTGATGTCGGGCATATCGACATGCGGAACCTTCGGCTTGCCATGCGAACCACCACCGGGATCAAGAGCACCGAAAATCCCGTCCATAGCCCCACCAGGACTATGCGTCGCCTTATTGATGATCGGATTCGACAACGCCGCAGCCGGAATCTGAAACGCGGTGTTACCCAACGGCCCGAACGCCCGAACGCCCCTCGGCAACCTCGCCCAGACATCCCGCCCGACCTTGCCCAGCGCACCCGCCAGACCCTCCGCCACACCACCCAGCGCACCACCGATCGCACCACCGATGGCCGAACCCTTCAACGACTCGACATCAAACCCATCACGATGCCCCTGCGCGACCTGCACACCCTGGATCGACGAATCCAAACCAACCATGAACCCAGTACCAACCACCCCACCGACAAACGCCTTGAACGCCAAATCACGAGCGATATTGGCCAGCCCGACCTCCATCAACCGCGTGAACAAACCCCGCAACAACGCGCCGATCCCCAACCGCGCCGCCGCGATCACACCAGGAACAGCAAAACCACCAAAAAGAGTAGAAATCAAATAAGCGATCGTGCCGGCCAAAATC
>NZ_JBHWEB010000099.1:0-35097 GCF_042734395.1 Amycolatopsis sp. NPDC059657
CTACCTTTTTCCTTTGGTGGCCTCTTTCTTTTTTTTAACCCCCCCCGGGGGGGGGGGGGTGCTATTTTTGGGGGGGGCGGCCCCCCCAATCCCCCCCCCACCACCGAGACTCCGCCGGATAAGGGCCTGGTTCGCCGCGCATAGCTGGGTGAAGGGCTCCCTTCACTAACCTGAACTTGGTGAAGGGAGCCTTCGCCGGGGTGAACATCGACGACGAAACCGTCTACCCAGGTGAGCGGATCACGAGAGCTGATCGCCGAACTCCGTGCGGGCCGCGATCTCGAAACCTTCGAGTGGTGAGTCACCAGCCGCGTTCGCGCCACTCGTCCAAGTGAGGCCGTTCCGCGCCCAGAGTCGTGTCATCCCCATGTCCCGGATAAACCCAAGTCTCATCCGGCAGCACCCCGAAGATCCGCTCCGTAACGTCACCGAGCAAAGACGCGAAGTCCTCCGGAGTCGTGGTCCGCCCCACGCCCCCTGGGAACAGCGAATCGCCCGTGAACAGATGCGGCGACCCCAGCGGATCCCGGTACAGCAGCGCGATCGAACCAGGCGTGTGCCCCCGCAGGTGGATGATCTCCAGGTCGCACTCGCCGACCTTGAGCGTGTCCCCGTGCTCGACCAGGAAGTCCGGCGGGATCGGCAGGACGGAAGCGTCGAGCGGGTGCGCCGCGGTGTTCGCACCGTTCGCACCGGCGACCGCGCCCAGTGCCTGCCAGTGATCGCCGTGCTGATGCGTGGTGACGACCGTGCGGAGCGCGGGGCGGTCGGGGCCGTGGCCGATGACGTCGGAGATGCGCTCCGGGTCATTGGCCGCGTCGATCAGCAGCGCCTCGTTGGTGCGGAGGCAGACCAGCAGGTACGCGTTGTTGTCCATCGGGCCGACCGACAGCTTGGTGATCGTCAGTTCAGGCAGTGCGCGGACGGCGGCTGGGCCGCCCGGCTCGACGTGGCCGGTGTAGTTCACCTGCCACACCGTAGTCGTTTCACTCCAACCAGTTCTACCCGCACGACTTGGTCACAGGTTGGCCACGTACGCTCGGGTTCCCCGACCCCGAGCAACCTCAGGACGAACGTGGCGAACTCCCCAAAGCCGACAGCCCGGCGCCTCAGTTGGGATGTCATCAGGGTGGTCGCCGTTCTCTCCGTCGTTCTCGGGCACATCACGCATCAGTCGAAGATCATGCATCCGGAGCTCGCCGGGTACCCGTTCACGGTGCCCGTGCAGTTCGGCGCGACGATCCTGCTGGTCATCTCGGCGTTCTTCATGTGCGCGACGCTGCGTAAGGACAAGCCGGGGCGGTGGCTGCTCAAGAAGGTGAGCCGGGTGCTGCCCGGGTACCTCGTCGCCGTCTTGATCACCTACGTCATGATGCGGATCGCGGCGGCCGCGTTCAGCGGGCAGCAGCTGCACAGCGGGTTCACCGGGTTCATGTTCGACCCGGCGATCGGGGCGCCGACCACGGACTCGCCGTGGTACCTGCCCAACGGGCTCGACCTGTACTCCAACATTTTCATGATCCAGAGCTGGTCGACGGACTTCAACTATCTCGACGGCTCGTACTGGACACTTCCGGTGCAGATCATGGCGTTCACCGCGGCGGCACTGCTGTTCCCGCGCAAGTGGCGGACAGACAAGACCATGGTGGTGCTGATCTGGGCGATGCTGGCCGTGCCGCTGGCCATCCGGTTCGTGATCTTCACGCCGACGGACACGCCCAGCTGGGCGGTCACCATGATCTTCGGGCTGGGGCTGCACCGGGTGCACGCCTTCGCCATCGGGATCGCCATCTACCTGTGGACGAAGAACCGGCTCAAGACCTGGCATCTCGCGGCTTTCCTGACCGCCTCGGTCGTCGCGCAGGATCTGCACATGTTCCCGCTGCACTACGCGACCGCGATCGACCCCGAGCGCCTGCCCTCCGTGGCCGGGTTCGCCGTGATGCTGCTCGCGATGTGCGCTGCCGCGAAAGGGCCTGACTGGACGTGGTTCCGGCCGCTGGCCCGGCCGATCAAATGGCTGGCCGGTATCTCTTTCGGGTTATATCTGGTGCACCAGGAGCTCGGCTACATGCTGGCCAGGGCCCTGCGCGACCTCGGCGCGACGCCGTGGGAGAGACTGGTCCTCGTGCTGGCCGCGGCGATCGTGGCCGGCTGGCTGCTGACGGTGCTCGTCGAACGCCCGGCGTACCGCCTGCTCACGAGGGAACACAAAGCTGCACCGCTCGCGTTGCCGCACCCGTCCCCACCGGTAGATGACCTGGTGGAGGGGCATGCGAAGACCGCGTCGCCGATTTCTGTCGGTGGTCCGTCCTAGCATGGGGTGGCGCTCCGACTGAGCGCTCCAAGACCGATCTTTTCTTGAAGGGACCCTGGCGTGGCTGATCGCCTTGTTGTTCGCGGCGCCCGCGAACACAACCTCCGTGGGGTGGACCTCGACCTGCCCCGGGACAGCCTCATCGTTTTCACCGGCCTGTCCGGGTCCGGCAAGTCGAGCCTCGCGTTCGACACCATCTTCGCCGAAGGGCAGCGCCGGTACGTCGAGTCGCTGTCGGCCTACGCCCGCCAGTTCCTGGGTCAGATGGACAAGCCGGACGTCGACTTCATCGAGGGCCTCTCGCCCGCGGTGTCGATCGACCAGAAGTCCACCTCGCGCAACCCGCGCTCGACGGTGGGCACCATCACCGAGGTCTACGACTACCTGCGGCTGCTCTACGCGCGTGCCGGCAAGGCGCACTGCCCCAAGTGCGGCGAGCTGATCTCCAAGCAGACGCCGCAGCAGATCGTCGACCAGGTGCTCGAGATGGACGAGGGCATCAAGTTCCAGGTGCTCGCCCCGGTCGTGCGCGGCCGCAAGGGTGAGTACACGGACCTGTTCGCGAACCTTCAGCAGCAGGGTTACGCCCGCGTGCTGGTCGACGGTACGATCCACGCGCTCACCGACCCGCCGAAGCTGAAGAAGCAGGAAAAGCACGAGATCGGCGTGGTCATCGACCGGCTGAGCGTCAAGTCGAGCTCGCGGCAGCGGCTCACCGACTCGGTCGAGACGGCGCTGCGGCTGGCCGACGGCCTGGTCGAGCTGGACTTCGTCGACCTGGACGAGAACGACCCGCACCGCAAGCGCGGCTTCTCGGAGAACCTCGCCTGCCCGAACGGCCACCCGCTGGCCATCGAGGACCTCGAGCCCCGCTCGTTCTCCTTCAACTCGCCGTACGGCGCCTGCCCCGAGTGCACCGGCCTCGGCATCCGCAAGGAGGTCGACCCGGAGCTGGTCGTCCCGGACGACGAACTCTCGCTCGGCGAGGGCGCCATCGCGCCGTGGGCGGGCGGCCAGAGCGCGGAGTACTTCATCCGCCTGCTCGAGTCGCTCTCGGAGACCATCGGCTTCCGTATGGACGTCCCGTGGCGCAAGCTGCCCGCCAAGGCGCAGAAGGCCGTCCTGCACGGTGTCGACGAGCAGGTCCACGTCCGCTACAAGAACCGCTACGGCCGCCAGCGCTCGTACTACGCGAACTTCGAGGGCGTCATCCCGTTCCTGGAGCGGCGCCAGGAGCAGACCGAGTCCGAGTACATGCGTGAGCGGTATGAGGGCTACATGCGCGAGGTGCCGTGCCCCTCCTGCCAGGGCACCCGCCTCAAGCCGGAGATCCTGGCCGTCACCCTGGAGCACGCCACCAAGGGCGACCACTCGATCGCCGAGGTCTGTGCCCTGTCCATCGCCGAGGCCTCGGAGTTCCTCGACTCGCTGGTGCTCGGCACCCGCGAGAAGATGATCGCCGGCGCGGTGCTCAAGGAGATCCAGGCCCGGCTGCGCTTCCTGCTCGATGTCGGCCTCACGTACCTCTCGCTGGACCGCGCGTCCGGCACGCTCTCCGGCGGCGAGGCGCAGCGCATCCGGCTGGCGACGCAGATCGGCTCCGGCCTGGTCGGCGTGCTGTACGTGCTGGACGAGCCGTCGATCGGCCTGCACCAGCGCGACAACCACCGGCTGATCGAGACGCTGACCCGCCTGCGCGACCTCGGCAACACGCTGATCGTGGTCGAGCACGACGAGGACACCATCCGCTCCAGCGACTGGGTGGTCGACATCGGCCCCGGCGCCGGTGAGCACGGTGGCCACATCGTCCACAGTGGACCGTACAAGAAACTGTTGCGCAACAAGGATTCGCTCACCGGGCTCTACCTCTCCGGCAAGCACAAGATCGAGGTGCCCGCCATCCGGCGCCCGATCGACAAGAAGCGCCAGCTGACCGTCGTGGGCGCGCGCGAGCACAACCTGCGAGGACTGGACGTGAGCTTCCCGCTCGGCGCGCTGGTCTCGGTCACCGGCGTCTCCGGCTCCGGCAAGTCGACGCTGGTCAACGACATCCTGGCCACCGTGCTGGCGAACAAGCTCAACGGCGCGCGCCAGGTGCCGGGCAGGCACACCCGGATCAACGGGCTCGCCGAGGTCGACAAGCTCGTCAGGGTCGACCAGTCGCCGATCGGCCGGACCCCGCGCTCCAACCCGGCCACCTACACCGGTGTGTGGGACCACGTGCGCAAGCTCTTCGCGTCCACCACCGAGGCCAAGGTCCGCGGCTACCAGCAGGGCCGGTTCTCGTTCAACGTCAAGGGCGGGCGCTGCGAGGCGTGCGCAGGCGACGGCACGATCAAGATCGAGATGAACTTCCTGCCGGATGTCTACGTCCCGTGTGAGGTCTGCAAGGGCGCCCGGTACAACCGCGAGACCCTCGAAGTCCACTACAAGGGCAAGACGGTCTCGGACATCCTCGACATGCCGATCGAGGAGGCCGCGGAGTTCTTCGAGCCGATCAAGGCCATCCACCGTCACCTGGCGACGCTGGTCGACGTCGGACTCGGGTACGTGCGGCTGGGCCAGCCCGCGCCGACCCTGTCCGGCGGTGAGGCGCAGCGCGTCAAGCTGGCCAGCGAGCTGCAGAAACGCTCGACCGGCAAGACGGTGTACATCCTCGACGAGCCGACCACCGGCCTGCACTTCGAGGACATCCGCAAGCTGCTCGGTGTCATCAACGGCCTGGTCGACAAGGGCAACTCGGTCATCGTGATCGAGCACAACCTCGACGTCATCAAGACCTCGGACTGGATCATCGACATGGGACCGGAGGGTGGCTCCGGCGGCGGCACGCTCGTCGCGCAGGGCACGCCCGAGCAGGTCGCGGCCATCGAGGAGAGTTACACCGGGCAGTTCCTCAAAGAGGTGCTCCCGCAGTAGGAAAAATTTCGCCAACGATGTGAACCGGTCGGGCAACCCGGTCGTGTGGGTGGTGTCATCAGGTCACGCCGAGAGGGCGGACCTCGGAACACCAGGAGGTCCCCATGACCGGCACCCGGACCGTGTTCGTCGCGCTCACCGCCTTCGCGGGCCTGACCGTGCTCAGCGCCTGCGGCGCGGGCGTGGCCACCGTGGCCATCGACACCGCGCAGTCGAGCGACGCCAAGGGCCTGGTCGCGACCCAGGTCGGCACTCTGGGCAACGTGGTCACCGCTCCGGACGGCAGAACGCTCTATCGCTTCGACAAGGACAGAGCGGATCCGCCGGTGTCCACCTGCAACGACAATTGCGCGGCGCAGTGGCCACCGCTGATCGCCGAGGGCTCCACCGTGTCCGCGACCGGCGTCGACCCGGCGCTGCTGGGCACCGTCACCCGTAAGGACGGCCGCAAGCAGGTCACCATCAAGGGTTACCCGGTCTACCGATTCGCCAAGGACACCAAGCCCGGTGAGGCCAAGGGCCACGGCATGGGCGGCATGTGGTTCGCGGTGACTCCCGACGGCGCGAAGGCGGGACGCGGATGAGCGCATCTCTCGCTGATGCGGCGACCTTCGGTGTCCGCGTTGCAGTACTGTCCTCGCCGACCAAGAACACCGGCGAGAGGACGCGAGTGGCGATCGGAGGCTGGCGGCCCAAGCGGGCCAAGGGCGAAGACCTGATCCGGCACTTGTACGAGGAGCACGGCAGAAGCCTGCTGGCGTACGCCACCAGGCTGACCGGGGATCGGGCTGCCGCCGAGGACGTAGTGCAGGAGACATTGGTCAGGGCTTGGAAACACGCCGACGACCTGGAGAACGGCAAGGGCTCGGTCCGCGGCTGGCTCCTGACGGTGGCGCGGAACATCATCACCGACAAGGTGCGGGCGCGTGCGTCCCGTCCCCAGGAGGTCGAAGAGCCCGCCGAATCGCCCGCGACCTCGAAGGACCACGCCCAGGGTGTGGTCGATTCGATGACCGTGCTGGGCGCGATGGACGGGCTTTCCCCGGAACACCGGGAAGTGCTCGTCGAGTTGTACTACCGGGGACACACCGTCAGCGAGGCGGCCCACTCACTGGGCATCGCCGCGGGCACGGTGAAATCCCGGTCCTATTACGCATTACGTGCTCTCAGAGCCGTGATGCAGGGCAAAGGAACGGAGGCAGCGCGATGAGCGCGATTGATCACGATCACGCGCCGCTGGGCGCGTACGTTCTCGGTGCTTTGGACGAGAACGAAAGCCGCGAGTTCGAAGCCCATCTCGCCACTTGTGACGCCTGCCGTCGCGAAGCGGATGAACTGAACGAACTACGCATCCAGCTGGACGAGGTGCCGCCTGAGGCGTTCCTCGACGGTCCCCCCGAGGGTGGTGACCTGCTGCTGCAGCGCACGCTGCGCAGCGTGCGGGCGGCGGAGGAGGCCTTGACCGGCACCCCGCGCCGTCCGAAGCGTTTTCTGGCGCTCGCGGGTGCGGCGGCGCTGGTAGTGGTGGCGCTCGGCGGTGGCGTGCTCGTCGGCAGGCAGACCGCGCCGGAGAGCTCGACCACGCCGCAGGCGATCCCGACGACGTCGGTGGTGCCCGGCACGAAGAACATCACCGGGGCCGACGGCAGCGTGAAGCTCGCCGCGACGGTGACGCCCGCGGCAGGCTGGGTCAGGGTGCACGCCAAGGTCGACGGCGTGCACGAAGGCGAGAAATGCCAGCTCATCGTCATGTCGAAGTCCGGAGAGGCGATCATCGCAGGCAGCTGGATCGTCTCGGCCAAGGGTGAGAAGGACGGCACCGGGCTCGACGGGTCCGCGCTGGTGCCCGCCGATCAGGTCGCCTCGGTCGACGTGGTGACCACCGACGGGCGGAAGCTGGTGTCGGCGCAGTTGTGAGAATCAGGGTATGAGGTCCTACCGGTTCCGGAGCACCTGGCTGCTGAAGGCGGCGCCGAACCTCGTGTTCGGCGCCGTCGTCGACCTGGCCGGGTATCCGGACTGGTGGCCCGATGTGCGCTCGGTGCGCCGGATCGACGACGACACCGCGGAGCTGGTGTGCCGGGCGACGCTGCCGTTCGAGCTGGTGCTGCGCATGCGGCGGGCCGTCGAGGACGAGCGGGCCGGGCGGATCAGGGTGGACCTCAGCGGTGACCTCGAAGGGTTCCTCGCCGGGCAGGTCACCGATCTCGGCGGGGTGACCAGGCTCGAGATCGAGCAGGAAGTGGTGGCGCACAAGCCGATACTGCGGCGCTTCGACCGCGTCGCCTGGCCTGTCTTCCGCGCCAACCACGCCTTGATGATGCGGCGTGGCCGCCGCGGGCTTGTCGCTCATCTGAGTTGAGAACGGCCGTGGGGCGGAACGGGGGACCCCGCCCCACGGCCGTGCGGCGGCTAGACCGCCGCGGGTTCCCGATCTTCCTTGCGTTCCGAGGGGTGTTCGGAATGCTCGTCGATCAAGGTGGTCTCGTCGAAGGGCGACTGACCGGCGAACACCCGGCCCGCCTGGTCGCGGTCGAACTCCTTGGTCCATGACCCGATCAGCACGGTGGCGACCGCGTTGCCCGCGAAGTTGGTCAGCGCGCGAGCCTCGGACATGAACCGGTCGATGCCGAGGATGAAGCCGACACCGTCGACCAGCTCCGGCTTGTGGGCCTGCAGGCCACCGGCCAGCGTGGCGATGCCGGCGCCGCTGACGCCCGCCGCGCCCTTGGACGCGATGATCATGAACACCAGCAGTGAGATCTGCTCGCCCAGCGACAGCGGCTTGTCCTGCGCGGTGGCGATGAACAGCGTCGCCATGGTCAGGTAGATCGCGGTGCCGTCGAGGTTGAACGAGTAGCCGGTCGGCACGGTGATGCCGGTGACCGGCTTGCTGACACCCAGGTGCTCCATCTTCGCGATGAGCCTCGGCAGTGCCGACTCCGAGGACGAGGTCGACAGGATCAGCAGGAACTCGCGGCCGAGGTACTTCAGCAGGCTGAAGATGTTGACCCGCGCGCCGATCCACAGCACCGAGCCGAGCACGCCGAACACGAACACCAGGCAGGTCAGGTAGAAACCGATCATGATCACGGCGAGGCTGCGCAGCGCGCCCCAGCCGGTTTCGCCGACGACGGCGGCGATGGCGCCGAACGCGCCGATCGGGGCGGCCCACATGACCATGGCGAGGATGCGGAACACCAGGCGCTGGATGTGCTCGATCCCGTTGAGGATCGGCTTGCCCTTCGCGCCGAGCTTCTGCAGCGCGAAGCCGGCGAGCAGCGCGACGAGCAGCGTCTGCAGGACCTGGCCGCTGGTGAACGCCGACGCGAAGCTCGTCGGGATGATGCCGAGCAGGAAGTCGGTGCCGCCCGCGGCGGTGGTGGCCTGCTTGTGCGCGTTGGTGGCGGCGGCCGGGTCGAGGTGCAGCCCGGAGCCGGGGTGCAGCAGGTTGCCGACGACCAGGCCGATGGCGAGCGCGAAGGTCGACATCAGCACGAAGTAACCGAGCGCGAGCAGGCCGACCTTGCCGACCTTGGCGGCCTTCGCGACCGAGCCGATGCCGAGCACGATGGTGCAGAAGATGATGGGGGAGATCATCATCTTGATCAGGTTCACGAACCCGGTGCCGAGCGGCTTGAGGTCCTTGGCGAACCCGGGAGCGAGGAAGCCGACCAGCACGCCGAGCACCACGGCTGCCAACACGGCTAAATACAAGTAGTGCGTTTTGTCGCGTTGTCGGGTGGGCACCGTTGCCTCCAGCTGGAACAGAAAAGGGGATTGCGGAGACTATGCGTGCCGTGGTGAGCCAGGTCACGGTTGTGTTCATTGAGTACATGCCGGTGACAGCTGGTTGAAGACTTGTGCTGATATGTGCGGGTGCCAACGAAGCCACACCAGTGGAGCCTCGCCAGGCAGTTGCTCGTGCTCCAGGCCGCCATCGTGGGTGTGCTCGCCGGAGCCGGGTTCCTGCTGGCCTACCTCGACGCGGACAGCGCGACGGACACCAAGGCACGTGACAAGGTCACGGTCGTCGCGGAAACCGTGGCCGACGCGCCGAGCGTGCTCGCCGCGGTGTCCACACCGGACCCGTCGGCGGTGCTGCAGCCGTTCGCGACGCGGGTCACCGCCGACACCCAGGTCGACTTCATCACGATCATGAACCGCGACGGCATCCGGTTCACCCATCCGAATCCCGCGCTCATCGGCCAGAAGTACCTCGGCACGACGAGGGAAGCGTTGCAGGGCAGCGTGTTCACCGAGACCTACACGGGTTCGCTCGGCCTGTCGGTGCGCACCATAGTGCCGGTGAAGGCCGACGGCCAGGTGGTCGCGATGGTCTCGGTCGGGATCACGGTCGACACGATCTCCGCTGATCTGCGTGAACGGCTGTGGACGCTCGCCGCGGTCATCGGCTCGGTGCTCGTCGCCGGGCTGATCGGCAGCCTGCTGGTGAGCGCACGGGTCCGGCGCCAGACTCACGGCGTCGCGCCCGCCGAGCTCCGGGACATGTTCTCCTATCACGAGGCCGTGCTGCACGCGGTGCGTGAGGGTCTCGTGCTCGTCGGCGGTGACGGCGTCGTCCTGCTGTGCAACGACGGCGCCCGCGACCTGCTGGATGTCGCCGACCCGACCGGCTCCGCGGTGGCCGACCTCGGCCTGCCGGACGGACTGGCCGAGGCGTTCATGAGCAGCCGCGCCGATGAGATCCACGTGACCGACACGCGGGTGCTGGTGGTCAATGTGACGCCGGTGAACATGGGGACCGTGGTGACGTTGCGGGACCACACCGAGTTGCAGACGCTCACCGGCGAGCTGAACACGGTCCGCGGTTTCGCGGAGGCGCTGCGTTCGCAGGCGCATGAGGCCGCGAACCGGCTGCACACCGTCGTTTCGCTGGTCGAGATCGGCAGGCCGCGCGAAGCGGTCGAGTTCGCCACCGCAGAGCTGCAGCTGGCGCAGCAGCTGACCGATCGTGTCGTCGGCGCTGTCGAGGAGCCGGTGCTGGCGGCGTTGCTGCTGGGTAAGGCCGCTGAAGCCGCCGAGCGTGGCATCGAACTGACCATCACCGAGGACACCGCCATCGAAGACACGGCCATCGCCGCCCGCGACCTGGTGACCATCCTGGGCAACCTCATCGACAACGCCATCGACGCCGCGTCGTCCTCTGTGGTCGTCACCGCCCGTTCCGACGACGGTTCGCTTCTGCTTCGCGTCTCCGACGACGGTCCAGGCGTGCCGCCGGGCGCCGACGTCTTCCGCCGTGGCTGGTCGACGAAACCGGCCGAGGGGCACGGCGTCGGCCTGGCCATGGTCGGCCAAGCCGTCCGCCGATACGGCGGCACGGTCGAGGTCGGCCGGGAGAGCGGCGCGGTCTTCACAGTGCGGCTGCCGTTGTGATCAAGGTATTGATCGTCGAAGACGAACCCGTCGCGGCCGAAGCGCACCGCGTCTACGTCTCACGTCTGGCCGGGTTCACGGTCGCGGGCGTCGTCCACTCGGGCGGCGACGCGTTGCGTTTCGTCGAACGCAACCAGGTCGACCTGGTGCTGCTCGACTTCTACCTGCCCGACACCCACGGCCTCGCGGTCTGCCGTTCGCTGCGCGCGGCCGGTTTCCCGGTCGACGTCATCGCGGTGACCTCGGCACGGGACCTCGCCGTCGTGAAGGCCGCGGTGTCGGTCGGTGTCGTCCAGTATCTGCTGAAGCCGTTCACTTTCGCCTCGCTGAAGGAAAAACTCGAGCGCTATGCCGAGTTCCGGAGTTCGGCGGGCGAGGTCGCCGGCCAAGCGGAGATCGACCGCGCCTTGGGTTCCTTGCGTGCGTCGGACCAGTCGTCGTTGCCGAAGGGCATGAGCGCGCCGACGCTGACCGCGATCACCGAGGCGCTGGCCGCCGCCGGTGACGGCTTGTCAGCCGGAGCGGCGGCGGCCGCGATCGGTGCTTCACGGGTGACCGCGCGGCGGTACCTGGAGTACTTGGCGGACAACGGTTTGGCACAGCGCGAGCCGCGCTATGGCCAGGTCGGCCGCCCGGAGGTCTGGTACCGGTCGCGCTAGGGACCGACGAACTTCAGCTCGGGGTAGGCCGCCGAAGGCCGGTCCAGCAGCGGCTGCGGCAGCCCACGCAGGTGCAGGTCGAAGAACGCCCGCACATACCGCCGGGTGATCTCCGACGCGCGGATCGACGGGATGGTCGCGCCGAAGTCGGCGCCCACCTGGTCCAGCAGCAAACCCACGTCGGTGAACGAGGCGTGCTCGGTGCCGCTGACCACGAACCAGCGCTTCCATCCGCCGAGCCGTTCCCACGCCTGCGTCCAGCTCGGGTCCTTATCCGGCACATGCCTGAGCTCGTTGCCGAGGAACAGGAACGGCCTGGCCAGCCCGGTGTCGGGGACCGGCGTCGACTGGAGCCCGTCGATGTTGACCCCGGCGCGCAACCGGGAATCGTTCAGCAGCGCGGGAATGCTGCTCGCGCCGCCCGCGGAATGCCCGGCCATCGCCATCCGCCGCGGGTCGATCAGCGCGGCGCCGGGCCACCGGGCGGCGGGCTTGACCAGTTCGTCGAGCACGAACGAGACATCGGCAGCGCGGCCCGCGCCCACCTTCAGCCAGAACGCGTCGTCGTGTTGGAGGTCGCAGGAGACGCAGCTGACGACCCGGCCGTCCGGGAAGCTCGTGCCCGCGCTCTCGTAGGTGTGCTCGATGCCTGCCACCACGTAGCCGTGGCTCGCCAGGTCCTCGGCCAGCGAGGTGAGCGTGGCGCGAGGTTTCGTGTAGCCGGGGGACAGCACGATCAGCGGAAGACTGTGGTTGAGCCCCAACGGTTTCGCGTTCTTGGCCGCGTTGGTCCGTACCGTGCTCAGTATGTCGTGTGGCAACCCCGGCGGCGCCTCGTCCTTCAGCAACAGCTCGGACTCGGCCGGCGTCATGTACTGCGCCCGCTCGCCTCCCGGCCACGCCGGGTACCAGAGTGTCACCATGAGTTCCCGCCGATTCTCTGGAACCCACGGGTCAGGGCGGCTCGTGTCCGTCAGGTGGACCGACGAGGTGCCGACCGGGAAAACTCCGGTCGGAGCGGGCAGGGTGAGCTGGGGTAGTGCGGCGGACGCGGGTGGCACGGCGCACAGGAGAAGCGCTGCGACGGCCACGAAGAGTTTCCGGGCATGACTCATAAACGCACCATCCTTTGTGGAGGGTCAGCGGTCAGTGGACGCGGCGGGCCGACCTGAAACAGAGCCAGGTGAGCAGTGCCGACAAAACGAGGTAAAGCGCGGTTTCAGCTCCTTGCAGCGCCCAAAATCGGGTGGCGGGCTGATAGGCCACGACCTGTTTGTAGCCGAGGTCGCCGAGCTGGGCGAAGCAAGCGTGGATGGCGGGAAGGTCGAGCACGGCGGCGGGGCGGCCACCTGACGGTGGTGGTGGCATGCAGTGCCACACCGATTCCGGCAGGAGGCTGACGACCTGCCCTGAGGCGTCGACGGTGTCGTTCGACAGCACCCAGGCGTCGGCGGGGGCGGCCGTGGTGACCTTTTCCGGAACGCCCGCGTCGTTCGCGCGTACGCCTTCGATGGTCGACGACGTGATCGCCACGGTCTCCTGCACGGAGGGGAGCAGGGATGGCCTGACCAGCAACGGAATCGCGAGCTGGACGAGGGCGAGCACGGCGAGCGTGACGGCCATCGCGGCCACGGTGCGGCGCAGGAGCACACCGGCGGTGACCCCCGCGACGAAGGCGAAAGCGGTGTAGCCCAAGGGAACGATCCCGCGCGCGGCGAACACCAGCGGCGACATGCGCGGGTCGTAGGACGTGGTGCCGAGGTCGGCGAGCCGGTCGATCGGCGCGGACCACCAGGTGACGGCGAGGCTGAGCAACCCCATCGCGGCCACCGCGGCCAGTCCGGTGACCGTGAGCTTGACGGCCAGCCAGCGGGTGCGGGTGACAGTCTGGTTCCACACCAAGGCATGCGTGCCTGCTTCGGCCTCCCGCGCGACCAAGGGCACACCGCAGAAGATGCCGATGAGCGCGGGCAGCGCGTACATCGCCGCGATGCCACCGGAGTACAGCGTGCTGTCCGCCGAGGTGATCCTGCCCAGCAGCGCGTTCGGGTCGAGGCCCGCGAGCCGGGGCCCGGTACACGCCAGCGCGATGATGATCGCGAAGGCCAGCGCGTACAGCACCGCGGCCTGGCTGCGGAACTGCCGCCAGGTCAGCCAGATCATCGGAGCACCTCCAGTGCCGGGCGGGCGGGCTTGGCCAGATAGGCCAGCACGAGATCGTCCAGGGTGAGCGGGCTGACGGTCCACGCCGGATCGAGGATCGGCGCGCCGGTCCGCACGATGAGCGTGGTCTGGCGGTCGGTGTGGCTGGCCGACACGACATGCTGGTCCGACGGCAGCGTGCCGAGGTCGCGACGCGGGCCGACCAGGCGGTGATGAGTGGCCAGCAGTTCGTCGACCTCGCCCTCGAGGCGGGCCTCGGCGGCGACCAGCACGATGAGGCGGTCGCAGACCCGTTCCAGATCGGCGATGAGATGTGAGGACAGCAGCACGTTGAGCCCGTGCTCGGCGACGGCCTCCATCAGATCCTGCAGGAACTCGCGGCGCGCGAGCGGATCCAGCGCGGCGACCGGCTCGTCGAGCAGCAGCAACTCCGGCCGCTTGGCGATGCCCAGCGTCAGCGCGAGCTGAGCCCGCTCGCCGCCCGAAAGCTTGCCCGCGCGCTGCGACGTATCCAGTCCGAGTTGCTGAATCCGTTTGCACGCAAGGGAATCGTCCCAGTTCGGATTCAACTTTGCGCCGAGCGTCAGATGGTCGGCGATGGTCAGCCCGGCGTAGGTCGGCGCGCCCTGCGCGACGAAGCCGACCTTGGCCAGCTGCGCCGGGCCATTGCCCGGACGGCCGCCGCACACCTCGATCGTGCCCGCGCTCGGCGTCAGCATGCCGGCGGCGAGGTTCAGCAGCGTCGACTTACCCGCGCCGTTGGGCCCGACGAGCCCGGTCACGTGCCCTTGCGGAATCTCCAGCGAGCATCCGGTCAACGCCCAGCGTTTACGGTATTTCTTCCCGAGCCCGTCGGCGCGCAGTACCGCGGTCACGCTACGTCTTCCCCGGCCGCGGCGCGAAACGTGGTGTGGAACAACGCCTCGATGCTCTCGTCATCGAGCCCGGCCCGGCGCGCTTTGGCGAGCCAGCGCCGCAGGTCCTGCCGCAGCGGCCCGTGCGCGGCCAGCGAGCCGTCGGCCAGCGTGGCCGTGACGAAGGTACCCACTCCGGGCCGCGCGGCGACGAGCCCGTCGTGTTCGAGTTCCCGGTACGCCTTGAGGACGGTATTCGGGTTGATCGCCAGCAGCGCCACCACGTCCTTGACCTTCGGCAGCTGATCACCCTCGTGCAGCAACCCGAGCCGCAGCGCGTGCCGGATCTGCTGCACGAGCTGCTGGTACGGCGACAGCCCGGAGCGCCCGTCCAGGTAGAACTCGATCACGACTACCTCCATTTAACTAGCTAACTAGCACTATAGGTATCTAGTGGGCTAGCTGGCAAGGAGGCCGCATCGGCCCGAGCGAGTGGTAACTCTGCTGCATCTAACGCAGCAGAGTTACCACTCGCCCACACTGAACGAGGGGTTCCCATGCTCCGTGCAGCACACTCCGCACAGCGCAGCAGGGAACCCCTCGCCAGTAAGCGTCGCCACGGACTCTCG
Source organism: Amycolatopsis sp. NPDC059657 (assembly GCF_042734395.1). NCBI lineage: Bacteria > Bacillati > Actinomycetota > Actinomycetes > Pseudonocardiales > Pseudonocardiaceae > Amycolatopsis > Amycolatopsis sp. NPDC059657. The sequence continues at coordinate 14,942 of NZ_JBHWEB010000099.1, forward strand.
GTGCGGGCCTGCACTACGTCGTCGCAAATCTGCCAGCCAGGGGAGGGGCGGGGCTGCTGGACTGGGGACATGCCAGCACTCGTTGTTCCTGCCTCGTCGATCCGGTCATGGTTCGCCGTCATCGCGGTGATGATGGGGATCTTTTCCATTGTCACCACCGAAATCCTGCCGATCGGCCTGCTGACCCCGATCGGCTCGGACTTCGGGATCTCCGCGGGCACGGCCGGGCTGATGATGACGACGCCGGGAGTACTGGCCGCGTTCGCCGCACCGGCGGTCACGGTCGCGACCGGGCGGCTCGACCGGCGCCTGATGCTGTGCGCGCTGATGTTCTTGCTGGCGGCGGCCGACTTCCTGGCCGCGGTCGCGTCGCACTACTGGGTCATGATGGTCTCCCGGGTGCTGGTCGGCTTCGTCATCGGCGCGTTCTGGTCCATCGGCGCGGGGCTCGCCGCGCGCCTGGTGCGACCGGGACACGTCGGCACGGCGACCGCGGTGATCTTTTCCGCCGTTCCGCTGGGTTCGGTGCTCGGCGTGCCAGCGGGTACTCTTCTCGGCGAACTGGCCGGCTGGCGAGTGGCCTTCGTGGCCATGGGGGTACTGACGCTGAGCGTGCTCGCCGCGCTGCTGGTGGTGCTGCCGCCGTTGCCTGCCCAGCGGGTGACCAGTCTGAAGGTCCTCAGTGGACTGTTGCGCGCGCCCGCTGTCCGGCTAGGACTGGTAGTGACCTTCCTGATCGTGCTCGCGCACTTCGCCACCTTCACCTACGTGACCCCTTTCCTGCGTCAGGTCACTCAGGTGAGTCCTGGCATGATCACCGTATTCCTGCTGGTGTACGGCGTCGCAGGCATCGCCGGCAATTTCGTGGCAGGCACCATGGTTTCCCGCGACGTCCGTGCCACCTTCATCGTCAGCGCCTGCCTGCTCGCCACCGCTACGGCGCTACTCCCGCTCGTCGGCCGAGCGGAGGTCGGGGCGATCATCCTGCTCGTGCTCTGGGGCGTCGCCTACGGTGCCGTGCCGGTCTGCTCGCAGACCTGGTTCGCCACGTCCGCGCCGCACGCACCGGAAGCGGCCACCGTGGTCTTCACTTCGTCGTTCCAGGTATCGCTTTCCCTTGGCGCGCTGGGTGGCGGCGCCGTCGTCGACGTGACGTCCCCGTCGACGGTCATGCTGCTCGGCGCGGCGGCCGCGATCCTCATGGCGGTGACCACTCGTGAGTGTTCCCGACGGTTATTGAAGGGAAGGCCAGCTGTGGCGTGCCCCCCCGGGCAGTTGAGTGAGGGAGGCCCGGGCGCGCCTGCCGAGGGCGAGGTCGTGAGTGTTTTCGCCGGTTAGAACCGGCCGTACCACTCACGACCCCCATGCCCAAGCCGAGTCCACGAGCACGCCACCTTTGCGTTTCCCCTCAGAACCGTTGGAACCTCGACGGGCCCGGCTCCAACAATCGAAACGTATAACGCCCTATACGGCTTCGCTTGGGAAGTTTTCGCGGGCCCAGTCCTCGAAGGTGCCTGCCGGACGGCCCAAAACGGCGGGGACGTCCCCGGTGACGATCGCGTTGTGTCCCTGCCGGACCCAGGCGGCCCCGGCGAGGATCATCTCGGCGGCGTCGCCGGGCAGCTGCTTCCGCGCTTCGGCGGGTGACTGGTCGACAGTCCTTACCGGACGGTCGAACAGCTTCTCGATGATGGCGCCTTGCTCGGGAACGCTCAGCAGCTCCGGTCCGGTAAGCCGGTAGGTCCGTCCACTGTGGCCATCCTCGGTGAGCGCGGCGGCCGCGACCGCGGCGACGTCACGGGGGTCGACCACGCCTTGGCGCCCGTCACCGGTCAGATTCGGGACCGGCTCCCCGGCCCGGATCCGGCCGGCCCACCAGGCGAAATTCGACGCGAAAGTGGACGGCCGCAAGATCGTCCACTCCAGACCGCTCGCGCGCACGGCTTCCTCGGCCCGCAGGTGCACCGCGCCGACGACCTGGCCGTCATCGTTGCGCTCGCCGGTCCCGATGGCGGACAGCTTCACGATCTTCCGCACGCTCGCGTTCTGTGCGGCCTCGATCATGGCGAAGTCGTGAGCCGGGGTCGGGGACGCGGGAGCGGTCAGCAGGAACACCGTGTCGATCCCGTCTACCGCTCTCGCGAGCGAGGCGGGATCGTCGAAATCGGCTTGGATCGTGGTCTGTGACGGGGTGCGGCTCATCGCCCGGAACGGCACGTCTTGCGACGTCAGGATGCGGGTGAGTGGGCTGCCGATGGTGCCGGTGGCGCCGGTGATCAGGATCATGAGCTGATCGTGCACGCCCCGCGCCGCCGCGCTCTAGGAAATTTCGGCACACTGGAGTCATGGTGATCGAGCCGCCGGATACCGCGACCACACTCGTGCTGCGCACGGTCGATGGCGGACCACCCGAGCTGACGGTCATGGGCCCGTCCACGCGGGCAGGCTATTTCGTCCCGGCGCCCGGTGTTTCCTGCCGGAAGCTGCGGCTGCGGCCAGGCCAGGCGCTCGAGGGCAGGTCGGCACGGGACCTCGTCGACCAGGTCATGCCACTAGGCGAGGACCCGCGCCTGACCGGAAACGAGCTGGTGTTCGAGGCCGCGCAAACACTTTCCCGCGGCGAGAGCGTGCGGTCGACGGCATTGGCGCTCAACGTTTCCGAGCGTCATCTACGTTCGCTGTTCACGCGTTCGGTCGGGTTGTCGCCCAAGCAGTTCGTGCGGATCGATCGGGTGCGCGCGGTCTTGGCTGGTGCTAGGGAACGGTCTTGGGCGCAGCTCGCGGCCGAGCTGGGTTACTACGACCAGTCGCACCTGACCGCGGAATTCCGCGAGGTCATGGGCGTCCCGCCAGGCGCCTTCTTCGCCGGACGCCTCCCCGAACCCTCGGGTTGCGCACGCACCTGGACGTCGGGGTCGTGAGTGTTTTCGCCGGTTAGAACCGGCCGTACCACTCACGACCCCTTCGCGACCGCCTCGCGGACGGCCGGGACGATCTCGGCTGCCCAGCGGCCCAGCGAAGTGAGGTCTTGGGTGCCGCCGCTGGGGGAGAAGAGCATGAAGCCCGAAGCGCCATGCTCCAGAACGGCGCCGGTGAGCTCCTCGACCCACTGGTCGACGGAACCGCCGATCCAGCGGCCGTCGCTGTCGCGGGTGGCGGGGAGCGGCTGGTCGGTGATGCGCCCGGGGAAGTTGAAGATCGTGCGCACCGCGCTCGGGTCGCGGCCTGCCGAAGCCGCGGCCTCGTCGATGATCGAGCGGCCCTCGCGGTAGCGGGCGCTGAGCCAGTCGGCGGCGTGGCCGGGTAGCCAGCCGTCGGCGACGCGGCCGGTGGCGGCCAGGGACTTCGGCCCGACCGAGCCGGTCCAGACCGGGGGAGCGGGCACCGGGGCGGGCTCGATCTTGTCGACGCGGTAGTGGCGGCCTTCGTGGGTGAGCGGCTCGCCGCCGCCTGAAAGCAGCCTGACCAGCACGATCGCCTCCTCGAACGCGTCGACCGCGTCGGCAGGCGAAAGCCGGGGGACGCCCAGGTCGGCGATGCGGTCCCACAGGCCGCCCGCACCCATGCCGAGCACGACTCGGCCGCCTGAAAGCGCGGACAGCGAGGTCACGGTCCGGGCCAGCAGCGGAGCGGGCCGGGCCGGGAGGTTGGTGACGTTGACGAAGCCGCCGAGGTGCCGGGTGCGGCCGAGTATGAATCCGAGTGCGGCGTACGCGTCCAGGCGGGCGCCGAGGTACGGGTGGTCGGACAAGGAGAACAGGTCGAGCCCGTCGCGGTCGGCCTGCTCGGCCAGGCGCAGGAGTTCCGGGCCCTCGGCGATTTCGCTGTGCGCGCCGAAGCCGAAGACGACATCAGGTGAAGACATTGGTTCCACGCTCCCCAGAGAGACAGTTCGTACTACGAACCATAATAGTTCGTAGTACGAACTGCAACTATGGGTCAACCATGAACTCAGAAGACCACGGGAACCTTGTTGTCCGACACGACGCGGCCGAGCAGGGTGGCGAGCAGTGCGCGTTCGGCCGGGCTGAGTCCTGACGGCAGCTGCTCGATCCGGCGGCAGGTTTCCGTGTAGAACTCCTCCGCGAGCTTTCCGCCTCGCGGGGTGAGCGCGACGCGGACCGCGCGCGCGTCGTCGGGGTCCGGCTCGCGGCGGACCAGGCCGTTGCGCTCGGTGCGGTCCACCAGGCCGGTGAGGCTCGACTTGGCCAGTCCCAGTATCGCGATCAGTTCGCTCATGCCATACGGCTGCGCCATCAGCACGCACAACAGCTGCCCCTGCTGGGGAGTGAGCCCGTACTCCCGGCCTGACTCGGCGTACACCGCGTTCACCAGGAACGACGCGCGCACGAGCCCGGTGACCACTCCGATTTCGTCTTTGCCCACCCGGTCACGGTAACCGAAGTTTACCGGGGCCGTCCCGGCACGCCGGGCCGTGTCTGCCACGGGTGCGGGCCGTCCAGCGGCCGGTATTCGACGCCCAAAGCGTCCAGCCGGGGCAGGTGGTGATCACGCAGGCGAGGCAGGAACTCCGCGAAGTCCCGCCCGTCGACCGGGCTCCAGGCGACCTCCGCGAATGCGCACAGGCGGGGAAAGGCCGCGTAGTCGACGCGGCGCACCGAGTCCAAGTGCTCGGTCCATACCTGAGCCTGGGCGCCGAGAATGCCTGGCAACGCCGGGTCGTAGGCGTAGACGTCCTCCAGCGTGCGGAGGTAGCCGACCGGGATCGGCTCGTCGGGGTGATCGGACTGGCGGTGGTCCAGATACACGTGCTGCTCGGGGCACATGACCACGTCGTGCCCTGCCGCGGCGGCGATGGCGCCCGCCTCCGAGTTCTGCCAGGAGCTGATGATGACCTTGGGGAGGTCGGGGATCTCGAGTACCTCGTCCCAGCACAGCGCGCGGCGGCCGCGGGACTCGAGGTGCGCGATGATGCGGCGGACGAAGGCGCCGTGCTCGGCGGTCGCGCCGGGGACCTCGTCGCCGCCGATGCCGATCACCTCGGACGGGAAGATCTCCAGCAGCTGGTCGAACACCGCGGTGAAGAAGTCCACTGTGGACTCACCCGTATTCAGCAACGAGGTGCTGATACCCCAGGACGTCCAGACTTCCCATTGCGCGGACGGATCCGGACCCAGCGATGGGTAGGCCGCGATGGCCGCGCGGGCATGGCCGGGGATGTCGATCTCCGGGACCACCGTGACCGCGCGCAAACCGGCGTAGGCGACGATCTCGCGGAGGTCGTCCAAAGAATAAAAGCCGCCGTGCGGTCGGCCGTCGCGCTCGGGGCCATCATGCCTGCCGACCATCGAGCCCGTGCGCCACGCGCCGACCGAAGTGAGCCGCGGGAACTCGGGAATCTCGATACGCCAGCCCTGATCGTCGGTCAGGTGCAGGTGCAGCACATTGAGCTTGTGCGCCGCCAGCAGGTCGATGAACCGCAGCACCTCGGCCTTCGTCCGGAAATGCCGCGCGACGTCGAGCAGGCATCCGCGCCAGGCGAACCGCGGATGGTCGACCACCACCCCACAGGGCACAGTGGACGGTCCACCCGGGACGGATCGGAACCAAGCCGGACCGGCCAGCTGACGCAACGTCTGGCGCCCGTAGAACTCGCCCGCCGCATCGGCTACTTCCAACACCACACCGGAAGGCGTGATCTCCAGCCGGTAGCCCTCGGCCGGCAACGAAGCCGAACGTACTGTCACCTCGGTCGGCCATGGGCACGAACCAGGCTGGGGCGTCACGGAAACCGGGCGGGGGAGCAGCCCTTCGAAGCCGGTCATCCCTTCACCGCCCCCGCCATGCCCGAGACCAGCCTGCGCTGCACCAGCACGAAGAAGATCAGCACCGGAATCGTCATCAAGGTCGACGAAGCCATCACCGCGCCCCAATCGGTGTCCTCGGGTTTGAAGAAGACCAGGATCGCCTGTGGCAGCGTCTGGTTGTCGGTCTTGGAGATGATGAACGTCTTCGCGAACAGGAAGTCGTTCCAGGCGTGGATGAACGCGAGCACGCTGATCGCCACCAGGCCAGGCGCCACCAAGGGGAACAGGATCTGCCAGGTGAACCGCAAGCGGCTGGCACCGTCCAATTTGGCCGCTTCCTCCAGCTCGACCGGCACGGCGGCCACGAAGCCGCGCAGCATCCAGATCGCGAACGGCAGGCTGAACGCCAGGTGCACCAGCACCAGCGAGCCCAGTTCGTTGAGCCCGAACGCGGGTGCGACGTCACCGACCGAGCGCATCAGGAAGAACAGCGGGATGGTCAGCGCCTCGATCGGCACCATCTGCGCGACCAGGAGCATCACCAGCAGGACGGTGCGCCCCCGGAAGTTGAACCTGGTCAACGCGACCGCGGCCAAGAAGGACATCAGCAGCGACAGCAGCACCACGGCCACCGCGACGATCACGCTGTTCAGGAAGAACTGCCCGAATCCTGAAACGTTGAGCACCCGGTTGAAACTTTCGAACGACGGCGAGGTCGTCCACGGCTTCGGGTTCGCCGACTGGATCTCGCCCGACGGCTTCAGCGCCGACAGGACCATCCAGTAGATCGGGAAGGCGACGATGCCCGCGATCACGACGGTCACCACCTCGGCGACCAGCCTGCCGGGCTTGCGTACTAGAGCCATGCGTCGCTCCTGCGTTGCGTCCGGACGTACAGCCCGGTGATCGACAGCAGGAGCAGCGTCATGACGACCCCGATCGCCGCGCCGAGCCCGTACTGCGAGCCGGCGAACGCCTGCTGATAGGCGTAGACGTTGAGCACGAGGTTGCGCCCGGCGACGCCGCCGCCGTTGGTCATCACGTAGATCTGGGTGAACACCTTGAAGTCCCAGATGATCGACTGGATGGTCGCGATCATCAGCAGCGGCCGCAGCATCGGCACGATCACCGACCGGGTGGTGCGGAACCACGTCGCGCCGTCCAAAGAGGATGCTTCGAGCACCTCACCCGGAATGGCCTGTATCCCGGCGTACATGGTGACCATGACGAACGGGAACGAGCACCAGATCACCTCGGCCGCGACCAGCCCGAACGTGCTGACCGTGCCGAAGGTCCACGAGTGGTGTGCCATGCCGTCGAAGCCGATGCCGACCAGTATCTCGTTCACCAGGCCGAAATCGGCGTCGAACAGGAACAGCCAGACGTACGAGCCCGCCATCGCGGGCGTCGCCCAAGCGGCCAGCGCCGCGAGGAAGAGCAGCATCCGAGGGAAGGCTCGCACCCTGGTCGCCAGCACGGCCAGTGCGGTGCCGACCAGCAGGCTGCCGACGACACAGGTGCCCGCGAAGCCGACCGTCTTGCCGAGCACTGTCCAGAACTGCGCGTTCTCGAACAGGTCCAGGTAGTTGGCGAAGCCGAGGAACTTCAGCGGTGCGCGCCCGGAGGCCTGCGGCTGGCCGTAGTCGTAGAACGAGATCAGGACCAGCTGGTAGATCGGGTACACCAGCAGCGCGAGCAGGAGAATCCCCGCGGGAGCCAGGTACCAGGCGGCGGCGCGCCCGTCCCCGCGCTTCCTGGCGGTCTTGCGCACAGGAGCGACGGGGGCGGGACGCGTCAACTGATCGGTGGCCATTTAGGACCCGAACGCCTTGTTCATCTTGTCGGCCGCGTCGCTGAGCGCGGTGTCCACCGGCTGGCCGCCGGTCGCGATCTGCTGCACCGCGGTCGGCAGGATGTTCTGCGCGTCGATCCGTGCCCACGAGGGTGTGACCGGCACGAACCTGGTGCCCGCCTTCACCGTCTCGACGAACGGCTTGAGGAACGGGTCGCTCTCCGAAACCTGCTGCTGCACCGAGCCGAGCGTGGGCAGGTTGCCCATGCCCTGGTACATCTTCGCCTGGTACTTCGCCCCGCCGAGCAGCTGGATGAACTCGACGCCGAGACCACGGCGCTTGCTGGCGTTGAACACGCCGAGCAGGTTGCCGCCCGCGAACGCCGGAGCGATCTTGCCCGCCGTGGTGCCGGGCAGCGGGACGACCGCGTACTTGCCCTTCACCGCGCCGGCTTCGACGGCCTTGCGGTTGAAGTCACCGCCGATCGACATACCGGCCTTGCCGCCCGCGAACGCCGTGATGCTCTGCGTCCCGGTGAGGTTCGCGCACTGTTCCGGCGGGCAGATGTCCGCCTTCAGCAGGTTCGCGTACGTGGTGAGGCCGGTCTTCGACGCTTCGGTGTTCAACGCGGAAGTCCATCGTGGACCGTCCTGTTTGGCCAGTTCGCCACCGGCTGCCCACAGGTACGGCATGATCGCGTAGATGTACTTGCCACCGACGGAGATGCCGTACAGATCCGGCTTCTTGGCCCGGATCTTGCGCGCGGTCTCCGCCAGCTCCGCCATCGTCTTCGGCGGGGTGAGGCCCAGCTCGGTGAAGATGTCGGTGCGGTAGTACAACGCGCGGACACCGGTGAACCACGGCAGGCCGTAGACCTTGCCGCTCACCTTGGCGGTGTCGAGCACGCTCGGCACCAGGTCGGCGCCTTCCTTCCAGCTCTGCAGGTCGCCGGTCAGGTCGGTGAGCGCGCCGGTCTCGACGTAGCTCGCGGCGTCGGTGTTGCCGTACTCGGCGACGTCGGGTGCGTTGGACGGATCGTTGAAGGCGCCGGAGAACTTGTCCGCACGCCCCTCGACCGGGATCCACTGCACGTCGATCTCCACGCCGGAGTGCGCGGCCTTGAACTCGGCGATGGCCTCCTTGACCGTCGCCTCCTTCGGCGCCCGGTTGGCCTCGTCGAACAGCCAGACCCGCAGGGTGCCGGTCTTCTCGTCCCCACCGGCGGCCGGAGCCGACTGGGTCGGGGCGCAACCGGCGGCGAGCCCCAGAACCGCGAGCCCGGCGAGGGTGCGTCGGATTCTCATGTCGAAAACTCTCCTTAGAAGAAGCGCACCGAGTTCACCTGGGGGATGGACAGCTTGCCCTTGACCGCGCCGGGCAGGCCGGTCGCCGGGTCACGCGGGAGCCAGCTCAAGGTGCCGGACTTGTCGCTCGAGACGTAGAACCACTGCTCGGACGGGTCGAGCGTGATGTGGCGTGGGTAGGTACCGCCGACCTTGACGTTGCTGATCAGCTTCAGCGTCTTGCCGCCGTCGGAGATCGCGAAGCTCGCGATCGTGTCCGAGCCGCGCACGGACGCGTAGACGAACTTGCCGTCGGACGAGGTGATGATCTCGCCGGGGTACTGCTCGCCGGGGGTGCCCTGCGGAACGGCCGCGACGACCTGGCCGGGGGTGAGCTTCCCCGTGGCCGCGTCCCACGCCGCGACGGTGACCTCGGCGCGAAGCTCGCCGAGGATGTAGGCGTACTTGCCGTCCCTGCTGAACGCCAGGTGCCGGGGGCCCGCGCCCGAAGGGAGCTTGAGCTGCTGGTTCAGCTTGAGCTTGCCGGTCGTCACGTTGAGCGAGTAGACGTAGACCGAGTCGGCGCCGAGGTCGACGCTCAGCACCCAGCGGCCAGTCGGGTCGTTGACCACTTGGTGCGCGTTCGCCGGCCGCTCGGCGCCTTTGTGCTTGACAAGATCGGTGGCGTCGCCGAGCTTGCCGCCCGCGAGGATCGGCAGCACGACGACGTCGCCGCTGGTGTAGTTCGCGCCGAGCACGTACTTCTGGCTGGTGTGCACGACCAGGTGCGTGGGGCCCTTGCCCTTGGTCGACTTCTTGCTGAGCAGCTTCGGCTTCGTGGGGTCCGCCAGGCTGAACGAGGAGATGGTGCCGTTGCTGTCTTCCTCGTTGGTGACGAACAGCGTCTTCTTGTCGGCGCTGATGTCGAACCACGAAGCGGCGTTCACCCCGGAAATGGTCCGGTCCACCTTGAGCGCGGGGTCGGTGCCGGTGCGGTGGGCGACGTCGAGGCCGTGGCCGCCGTTGTCGGTGTAGCTGCTGATGTAGATGGCGCCACTCCCGTAGCTGTGCGGCCCGGTCGCGCCCGCGACCCTGGCCCCGACGACACTGGCGATTCCGGCGGCGCCTACCGCGCCTAGGAAGGTACGACGGTTGAGACCGGTCATGATGGTAACTCCCCGGTAAGTGTGTGCTTCGTGGTTTAGACCACTGCCATCAGCAATGCTGCCACGGCGAAACCCGAAATGGAAAGGACTGTTTCCAAAACCGTCCAAGTTTTCAGGGTTTCCGGCACGGACATGTTGAAGTACCGGGAAACGATCCAGAATCCGCCGTCGTTGACATGGGACGCGATGATCGAACCGGCGGAGATCGCGACCACCAGCAAAGCCAGCTGTACCTGGGAATATCCGAGTGAGGTGACCGTCGGCGCGATGATGCCACTGGTGGTGACGATCGCGACGGTTGCCGAACCCTGTGCAATCCTCATCCCGCAGCTGATCACATATGCGGCGAGAATGACCGGCAGCCCGGCATTCTTCAGCGATCCGGCGACCGCGCCGCCGATACCGGTGGCGGACAGCACGGCGCCGAAGAAAGCGCCCGCGCCGACGACGAGCAGGATCATCGCGACCGGGCGCAGCGCCTTGGCCGACAGTTCGTTCAGGTCCTTGCCCGTCATCCCGCGGCGCAGTCCGAGCAGCCACGAGGCGAGCAGCGTCGAAATGGTCAGCGCGACGGCAGGGGTGCCGATGAACGCGGCGATCCCGGTCAGCGTCTTGTTGGACTTCGGCAGCCAGATGCTGCCGAACGTGCCGGCGAGGATGAGCACCAGCGGCACCGCGATGATCCCGGCGACCAGCCCGAGCGAAGGCGCGTTCGCGTCCTCTTCGGACTCGTCGGCGACCAGCATCTCTTCCGGGACCTCGATGTGCAGCCGTTTGCCGATCCAGGACGAGTACAGCACGCCGCCGATGAACCACGCCGGGATCGCGCAGACCGCGCCCATCAGGATGATCCAGCCGAGCTCGACGTGCAGCAGACCGGCCGCGGCCACTGGGCCGGGGTGCGGCGGCAGGAACGCGTGCGTCACGGAAAGGCCTGCCAGCAAAGGCAACGCGTACAGCACGAGCGATTTCCCGCCCTGCTTCGCCGCGACGTAGACCAGTGGCGCGAGCACGAAGATGCCGATGTCGAAGAAGACCGGGATACCGAAGATCAGACCGGCGATGCCCATCGCCAGCGGTGCGCGCTTCTCGCCGAACGCGCGCAGCAGCGCGGTGGTGAGCACGCGGGCGCCGCCGGATTTCTCCAGGATGGACCCGAGCAGCGTGCCGAGGCCGATGATCGCCGTGATGTGGCCGAGAATACCGCCGAAACCCTTTTCCAGCAGGGAATCCGAGGCCTTCTGCGCCGAGCCGACGAGCGTGCCGACCGGCAGGCCGGCGGCCAGCGCGGTGAGCAGGCCGACCACGATCAGCGCGATGAAGGGCTCGACCTTCCAGCGGATGATCATGAAGAGCAGCAGCGCGATCGAGACCGCGGCCAGCGTGAGCAGCCCGCCGGTGGAGTGTTGCAGCCAGTTCAGCATTGATCCCTCCCGGGATTCCTTAACGAATGCCCGGCCAGCGCACCGGTCGGGCGGCCGTCGTCGATCGCGGCGACGCCGTTGACGAAGACATAGGGGATACCTTCGGCCTGCTGCCTCGGGTCGTCGAAAGTGGCTGTGTCACGGACGGTTTCCGGATCGAACAGCACGAGATCGGCCGCGTGGCCCGCTCTGACGAGCCCGCGGTCGGTGAGGCGCAACCGGCGAGCGGCGCGTCCGGTGAGATGCGCGACGCACTCGGAAAGACCGAGCACGCCGAGCTCGCGGACGTACCGCGCGAGGTAACGCGGGAAGGTGCCCCAGGCGCGCGGGTGCGGCCTGCTGCCCACCAGTAGACCGTCGCTGCCGCCGGTGTGTGTCCGGTGCCGCATGATCGCCTGGACGTTTTCTTCGTGCCCGACGTGCATCAGGCAGCTGGTGCCGAGCCGCTCGTCGAGCAGGGTGTCGAAGTACAAAGTGGATGGTGTGGTGCCCGCGGCCTTGGCCGACACCTTGACCGAGTGGCCGACGAGATGGTCGTTGCGGCTGTTGCGGACACCGTTGATCTCGATGCTGTCCCAGTCGATCGGCACGCCGTGCGCGCCGTCGGACCCGGTCTCCTCGATCTCGGCCCGGATCCGCTCCCGTGTGTCCACATCGGACAACCTTGCCAGCGTCGGCTCCAGCCCGCCTTCCGTGGCCCAGCTCGGCAGCAGCGCGGACAGGTACGTCGCGCCGGGCAGGTAGGGGTAGGTGTCGAGCGAGATGTCGCAGCCGTCGTCGAGCGCCTCGTCGAGCAGGTCCAGCAGGAGGCTCGCTTTCCCTTTGTTGACCGAGAAGTTCATCGTCGCGTGCGCGAGGTGCAGCGGGCAGCCGGAGCGGCGCGAGACGTCGACCATCTCGGCGAACGCCTCCAGCGCGCCCTTGCCGTAGCTGCGGTGGTGCGGGCTGTAGAAGCCGCCGCACTGGCCGACGACCTCGCACAAGTCGACGAGCTCCTGGGTCGACGCGTACATCCCCGGTGTGTAGGTGAGCCCGGAGGACATGCCCATCGCGCCTTCGGCGAGTCCTTGCGCTACCAGCTCTTTCATCTTGACGAGCTCGGCGTCGGTGGCCGGGCGGTCGTCCCAGCCGACCGCGAGCATGCGCACCGAACCCTGCGGGACGAGGTAAGCCGCGTTGACCGCGATGCCCTGGTCGAGCCGGTCGAGGTACTCGCCGACCGAGCGCCAGTTCCAGTCGAACCCGGCCGGGTCGTCGTTCCAGCCCGCGAGCTGCTGGCGCAGGCCTTCGAGCGTGCTGTCGTCGACGGGTGCGTAGGACAGGCCGTCCTGGCCGAGCACCTCGCTCGTTACGCCCTGCGAAACCTTCGCGAGATGGTCCGGCTGCGCGAGCACCTGCAGGTCGGAGTGTGAATGCATATCGATGAACCCGGGCGCGAGCACGAGCCCGTCCCCGTCGATCACGCGCTTGCCCACCAGCGATCCGGCTTCGGCGACATCAGCGACGCGGTCACCGGTGACGCCGACGTCGTGACGGGTGAGCGGGGCGCCGGTGCCGTCGGCGACCAAGACTCCTCGGAAGACGATGTCCATCAGAAGTACGTCCTGACGAAGTCGATCACGGTGGTGCCGTTGACAACCGGGATCAGCGACCACTTGTCGAACACCGTGCACGGATGGGAAAGCCCGAGCCCGACCCAGTCGCCGACCTGGACCGGCGAGCCCTCCGGCAGCGCGAGGAACGCGTGCTGGTCGTTGAGCTTGGTGATCTCGTGACCGGTCAGCTCGCTGACCCGGCCGTCCTTGCGCAGCAGCTGCGGCTCGGGCAGGCCTTCGTCGAAGGACGCGTCGCGCTTGCCGATGGTCAGCAGCGCGAGGTCCTTCGCGGGGTTGGAGGTGACCTGCGCCCACGCGCGCAGCGCAGGGCGGAACGGCGCGCTGTCGGAGATGCGCGGGTGCTCGCCGAGCGGCGAGATGCCGCGGTAGAAGCCGTCGTCGTGGGTGAGGTAGGCGCCGCTGCGCAACACCGGGAGCACGTCGACGCCCTCGGGCCAGCCACTGGTCAGCGCGTCGGCGACCTGGTCGAAGTACGCGCTGCCACCCGCGGTGACCACCACCTGGCCGGTGATGAGTCCCTTGGCATGCAAGGAGATCGCGAGCTCACGTAGTCCGTCCACATAGGAGTGGATGAGGGCCAGCGCCGTTTCGTCGGTGTCGTGCGAGAGCGCGCCCTCGTAGCCGCCGGTGCCGATCAGGCGCAGCACGGGGCTCGCGTGCGCGGCCTCGGCGATGGCGAGCGCGGTCCTGGTGTCGCGGGCTCCGGTCCGGCCGCCATCGGCGCCGAGTTCGAGGATGACGTCGACCTGGCGCCGCGAGCCCTGGAGCGCTTCGGTCATCAGCTCGACGCTGCGGACCGAGTCGACCCAGCAGCTGAACTCGAAACCCGGGTCGCGGTCGAGTTCGGCGGACACCCAGCGCAGGCCGGCGGGGTCGACGAGCTGGTTCGCCAGCAGGATCCGGGACACGCCGAACGCGCGGTAGACACGCACCTGGCCCGCGTTGGCGGCGGTGATCGCCCAGGCGCCCAGCTCGGCCTGGCGCTGGTAGAGCTGCGGTGCCATGGTCGTCTTGCCGTGCGGCGCGAGCTGGACACCACGCGCCGCGCACCAGCGCGCCATCGTGGTGAGGTTGTGCTCCAGCGCGTCGGCGTCGAGCACGACGAAGGGACCGAAGAACCCGCCGTCGAAGAGGTCGAGCCGCTGCTCGGCCGCCTTGTCCAGCGTCAGGCCTGTCAGCGACGGCGCGCTGGCACGGAAGTTCCAGCCGAGAGGCTCTTCTCGGATCGCCGCCAAAGCGGCAGAGTCCAGGGTGCAAGCGTCCGCAGGCTGATTCATCCCCGTCACCTGTGCCTCATCTTTGGTTGCGTATGTTGCAATGGGCGTTGCGTATGTTGCGCGCCATAGGTGTAGCATCCGGTGCGCTGCAGGTCAACGGGAGCTAGACGGCGGGGAGATGGTCAGTGGCGAGCGCTGTGCTGTGCATCGGCGAGTCGATGGCGTTGTTCGTTCCCGCGGAGAGTGGTCCACCCGATCGGGTGCGCACTTGGAAGCGGACGATCGGCGGCGCCGAGTCGAACCTGGCGTCGCATCTGCCGGGGCTGGGACTGTCCAGTGCCTGGGTGAGCGCCGTCGGCGACGACCCGTTCGGGCGGGCGCTGCTCGCGGAGATCGCGGCCGCCGGCGTCGACGTGAGCGGGGTATACGTCGACCCGACCCGGCCGACCGGCCTGTACATCAAGGAAAGCGGTTCCTCCGGGAGCCCGGTGCGGTACTACCGGACGGGCTCCGCGGCCTCCGGCATGGGACCCGAGCTGCTGGAGAAGATCGACTTCACCGGCGTGCGCGTGGTGCACCTGTCCGGGATCACCCCGGCGCTGTCGGATAGCTGCCACGAGCTGGTGCGCGCGATCCTCGCGAAGCCGAAACCCGGCACGCTCGTCTCGTTCGACGTCAACTTCCGGCCCGCGCTCTGGACCGACCGCGATCCCGGCGTGCTGCGTGCGCTCGCGGCGCAGGCCGACATCGTGCTCACCGGCGACGAGGAAGCTGAAAGTGTTTGGGGGACAGGCGATCCCGCGCGGCTGCGCGAGCTGCTGCCGTCACCGCGCACGCTGGTGGTCAAGCACGGCGAGCGTGGCGTGACCCTGCTCGAAGACGGCAACGTCCTGTTCTCGCCCGCGCTGAAGGTCGACGTGGTCGAGCCCGTCGGCGCCGGCGACGCGTTCGCGGCCGGTTTCCTGGCGGCCACGCTGCGCGGCGACGACCCGCTGACCCGCCTGCGGCGCGGTCACCTGCAGGCCGCCGCCACCCTGCTCACCCACGACGACGTGGGCGAACCACTACCCGGCGACGTCATCGCGCGGCTGCTCGCCGCCGATGACCGAGACTGGGCCGACGCAAGGCTGGGTGGAGCATGAGCCAGAGCCTGGACCGCGCGCTCACCGTGCTCACGGGGCTCGCGAGCGGTCCGAAAACGCTCGACGACCTCGCCGAGGAGATCGGCGTGCACAAGTCGACCGTGCTGCGGCTGCTGCGCACGCTCGAGTCGCACCACTTCGTGCGCCGCGAGGGCACCCGGTACTACCGGCTGGGCAGCGCGCTGTTCGACCTCGCCAACCGGGCGCTCGAAGACCGCGACGTGCGGCGTACCTCGCAGCCCGCGCTGTCGGAACTCAACGCCCGCACCGGGCACACGATCCACCTCGCGTCCTATGAGGACGGTGAGGTGGTCTACATCGACAAGTACGAGGGCCGCCATTCGGTCCGCATGTACTCGCGCATCGGCAAACGCGCGCCGCTGCACTGCACGGCCGTCGGCAAGGTACTGGTCGCCGCGATGCCGCCGGAACGCCGTCTCCAGGTCGCCGAGGCCATCGACTATGTCCGCCTCACACCGAACACCATCTCCAACGCGTCGGACTTCCTGGTCGAGCTCGCGCACGTGTCCGACCGTGGCTACGCGGTCGACAACGCCGAGCACGAGGACTTCATCCACTGCATCGCCGCCCCGATCCGCGGCGCGCGGGGTGAGGTGCTGGCCGCGGCGTCGATGTCGGTGCCGAAGGTGCTGCTCGACTACGACGGCCTGATGGGGCTCGTCCCGGAACTGGTCGCCGCCGCGGCCGAAGCTTCCGTCCACAGTGGATGGACGGGGAACATGGAAAGGGGAAAGTAATGGGCAAGACCGCGATCACCACCGAGAACGCGCCGACCCCGATCGCGTCGTTCTCGCAGGGTGTCCGCAAGGGCAACATCCTGCAGGTGGCCGGTCAGGTCGGCTTCGACCCGGCCACCGGCGCCATCGTCGGCGACACGGTCACCGAGCAGACCAAGCAGACCTTCGCGAACCTGAACGCCGTGCTCGAGGCGGCGGGTTCCAGCTTCGACGACGTGCTGATGGTCCGCGTCTACCTCACCGACGTCGACCACTTCGCCGAGTTCAACAAGGTCTACGACACCCTGGTGTCCGGGGTGTTCCCCGCCCGCACCACGGTCTACGTCGGCCTCCCGGCAGGCCTGCTGGTCGAGATCGACGTGCTCGCCGTACTCGGCGACTGAGTCCCCGCGCATAGGGCGCCGTCATCTCGGCGCCCTATGCCGTGCCGAACGCCCGGTGCAGCTCCGGAATCGGCGGCAGGTCGGCCACGAACCCGAAAGTGCCCGCGCGCATCTGCCTTGCGCCGTCCATAAAGGACTTCAGCGCGAGCCTGGACAGCGCGGCGCCGATGCTCACCCGGCGTACGCCGATCTCAGCCAGCTGCTCCAGCGTGATCGACGGATCCGCGAACCCCATCACGACGTTGACGGGCTTGCTGACCGACGAGACCACCGCGCGCATCTCGTCGAGTGTGCGAAGGCCTGGCGCGTAGAGCACGTCGGCGCCCGCGTCTGCGTAAGCCTGTAACCGCCTGATCGTGTTGTCGAGATCGTCCACGCCGTGGATGTGGTTCTCGGCCCGCGCGGTCAGCACGAAGGGAATGGGCAGATTCCGTGTCACCTCGACCGCCGCTCGTACCCGGTCGACCGACAGCGCGAAGTCGTAGATCGGCACGTGATGGTCGCCCGTGTGGTCCTCGATGGACGCTCCGACCGCGCCGTACTCGTAGGCCACCTCGATCATCTGTGCCGCCTCGGCGGGATCGTCGGCGAAGCAGTTCTCGAGATCGGCGGTCACCGGCAACGTCGTCGCGTCGTTGACGACTCGGCAGTTGTCCAGTATTTCCTGACGGCTCGCGCGGGTGCGGCCCGCCGAGTTGGCCACGCCGAGGCTGGTGGTGGCGAGTGCTTCGAAGCCGAGCCCGGCCAGCACGCGGGCCGTTCCGGCATCCCAAGGATTCGGCAGTAGCAAGGGTTCCGGCCGCTCGTGCAGGGCTCGGAATCGTGTGGCTTTCGCTGCTTGATCGGTCATCAGTTCATCGTGCTCGCGAGCTTTCCATCATGCAAATGCATAGTGTTGAGCCTGCCCATCAGGAATACTGATGGCGTGACGCTCGACGAGATCGAAGCCTTCGTCTGTATCGCCGAGGTGGGCGGCTACACCGAGGCCGCCAGGCGGCTCGACCGTTCCCAGCCCGCGATCAGCAGGCGGATCCACGAGCTGGAGCAGTCGCTCGACGCGAAGCTGTTCGAGCGAGTCGGCAGACGGATGGTCCTCACCGACGCGGGGCACGCCCTGCTGCCGCACGCCGAAGCCGCGCTGGCCGCTGTCCGAGACGGCGAGCGGGCCGTCCGGGATCGGTCACGTGGCGCGCTGCCACTCCGGCTGGCCATTGTCGGCACACTCGCTGACTCGCACATCGTGGACGCGCTGCGGGAGTTCACGGCCAAGGCCGCGATCGCGGTCGACCTCCGCACCGCGACCAGCCGTGAGGTGAGCGCGCTGGTGCGCAGTGGCGAGGCGGACCTCGGCCTGCGCTATCGCGCCGACGCCAAACTGGAGTCGATTCCGCTCGGCGAGGAGAAGCTGTACGTCGTCGTTCCCGCCTCGCACCGGGTCACCGACTCCGTGTTGCCGGATCTGGGCCCGCTGCGTGACGAGAAGTGGCTCGGCTTCCCGGCCGGGCGCGGCCGCCCGGACTCTTTCCGCACGCTTCTCGAACGTCAGCTGGAGAACCCGTCGATCACCGCGGTCGACAGCCTCACCGCCCAGAAACGGCTGGTCGAGGCCGGACTCGGCATCGCGCTGATGCCGCTCAGCAGCGTCCGCGAGGAGGTGCGGATCGGCAGCCTGCGTGTGATCGACGTGCCCAGCATGCATGCGCGCGTCCCTGTCGTCGCCGTCCGCCGGATCGGCGGTCACCAGAGTCGGTCGGCGACGGACTTCCTGCGAGTGCTGGCCGATCACACGCCGGGCTTACTGACCGAGCACTGAGGTGTAGCCGTTGATCGCGGGCTGGCCGCCGAGGTGGGCGTAGAGCACGTTCGAGTCCTTGGCGATCTCGCCGCGGGTGACAAGATCGATGAGGCCTGCCATGGACTTGCCCTCGTAGACCGGGTCGGTGATCATGCCTTCGAGGCGCGCGGCCGTGTGGATGGCGTCCACTGTGGACTCGTCGGGGATGCCGTAGATGCCCGCGTGGTAGCGCTCGTCGAGTTCGGTCTCGGCTGGCTCGGGTGCGCCGATCAGGTCCGCGGTGGCGCGGGCGATGCGGGTGACCTGGTCGCGGGTCTCGGCAGGCTTGGCCGAGGCGTCGATGCCGATGACACGGCGGGGTTTGCCGGTCAGCGCGGTGCCCGCGATCATGCCCGCCTGGGTGCTGCCGGTGACCGAGCAGACGACGATCGTGTCGAAGAAGACGCCGAGTTCTTGTTCCTGTGCTTCGAGTTCGACGATCCAGTTGGCGAAACCGAGGCCGCCGAGCCGATGGTCGGAGCCGCCCGCCGGGATGGCGTACGGCTTGCCGCCGCCTGCTTCGATCTCCTTGATCGCGTCCTCCCAGCTCTGCTTGAAGCTGATGCCGAAGCCCGCGTCGACCATCCGGATGTCGGCGCCGAGCATCCGCGAGAGCTGGATGTTGCCGACGCGGTCGTAGAGCGGGTCGTTCCAGTCGACCCAGCTTTCCTGCACGAGCACGGCCTTCAGGCCCGCGCGGGCGGCGGCCGCCGCGACCTGGCGGGTGTGGTTGGACTGGACGCCGCCGATCGAGATGAGCGTGTCGGCGCCCTGCGCGAGCGCCTCGGCGACCAGGTACTCGAGCTTGCGGGTCTTGTTGCCGCCGAAGGCCAGGCCGGAGTTGAGGTCCTCGCGCTTCGCCCAGATCTTCGCACCGCCGAGATGGGCGGTGAGGCGGTCGAGCGCGTGGACGGGGGAGGGGCCGATCAGCAGCGGGTAGCGGGCGAAGTCGATCATCAGTCCTCCAGCAGTGATTCCAGCTCGGTCCAGATCGTGCGGGTGATGCGCGTGGCGGCCTCGGCGTCCTGGGTGGTGATCGCGTCGATGAGCTCCTCGTGGCGCTTCACCGAACGGTGGGCGGGCAGCGAACCGAAACGCGCGTATTCGAGACGGCGGAGCAGCGGGGTGTAGCGGTCGAGGGTGGCCGCGAGCGCGCGGTTGCCGCACGCCTCGACGGGCACGGCGTGCAGCCGGTCGTCGGCGGCGATGGCGGCGTCGACGTCGCCACGGTTGATCGCCTGGCTGAACTCGGCGTTGGCTTCACGCATCGCGGTCAGCCGCGGCTCGCCCATACGGGGGAGTGCGTCGCGGATCGCCAGCTCGTGCAAGCCGCGGACGAGACGCAGCGCGTCGCGGACGTCGTCGGTCACGACCGGCGCGACACGGGTGTAGCTCTGCGGCTTCGAGTCGACGAGCCCCTCGGCTGCGAGCTTGGTCAGCGCCTGGCGCACCGGCGCACGCGACAGGCCCAGCTCCTCGGCGAGGTCGGCGTCACGCAGGTTCGCGCCCGGCGCGAGCGTGCCGTCGATGATGGCGCGGCGCAGTGTCTCGTAGGCCTCGTCACGCAGGAGCGAGCGCGACAACCTGGGTAAGCTACTCACATCTAACATTTTAGTTGTCGCCCGCGCAGAACGCAAAAAGGGGTCGTGAGTGGTATGGCCGGTTAGAACCGGTCAGGTAACTAGTCAGGTGGTTGCTGGGTTGGTTGGTAGCCAGGGGTTGCCGGTGATGGCGTTGTGGAGTGCGGTCAGGATGTGGATGCCGTTTTTGCG